>DAOTYK010000185.1:0-28009 GCA_034434855.1 Thermomicrobium sp. | reverse complement strand
CGTGCGCCGGGGATGCGGGCGGCTCGCCACTCGTCCGGCTCGCGCACGTCGATGAGGAGTGCCCCGGCCTCGAGGCGTTCGTGGGCCTCGTGCGGGGTGAGTTCCGGAACGCGTGGGCCGAACAATCGAGTCAACATCGATTCCTCCGTTCTCCGTTGCTCTGTCGTCTCTTTTCGAGTCGATCGAGGAGGCTCGCTGGGGACCATCCCCGCAGGAAACAAGTTGCCCGGCTGGTCGGTCGATGCGCCAGCCGGGCGAGCGACCGATCGGTCAAACCGTGACCGCGGCTCCCCGCGTCGTCGGGAGACCAGCGGCGTGCCAGGCGTCCATGCCACCCTCGACCGAGTAGACGCGTGGGAAATCGCGCGCGCGCAACAGGCTCGCTGCCAGCGCGCTGCGGGTTCCGGCACCGCACACGAGTGCGATGGGGCGCGAGGGATCGAGTTCGGCCCAGCGCTCTAGTAGACGATAGAACGGGATGTGCCGAGCGCCCGGAATGTGTCCTTCGGCCCACTCGGAAGGCTCGCGGACGTCGACGATCTCGAGGGCGGGGTCCTCCTCGCGCCAGCGAGCGAGGTCGTGAACGGTGAGGACAGGCAACGTGCGATACGGAAAGCCGGCACGCTCCCACGCAGCCATCCCGCCAGCCAAATAGCCGACTACTTGGTCATAGCCGATGACGGCGAGCATCTGCACGGCACGGTGCGCATCCTCGTCGTGCTCGACGACGAGAACGAGGGTTCGGTCGGGTGGGACGACCAGGCCGACTCGATTCTGGAACTGCCCGCCGTCGAGGGCGACAGAAATGGCACCCGGGATGTGACTCGCGGCGAAGGAGGCAGGCGACCGGACATCGAGGACGACGGCACCCTGCTCGACGAGTTCGCGAACGCGAGCAGGGGTGAGCGGTGTCGTCGTACCCATCCGCGGTGGCTCGGCGGCGCGGTTGAGCTCGACGATGCGGGCGAGATTCGGCGGGCGCTCGGGGAGGTTCTCGTTCATGAAGCGGATGAAGGTTTGACGGTCGAGGATCCGCAGTGCCGGGTTATTGCGCGCCTCGAAGCCGATCGTGGTTCCGGTCATACGGTTGTTGACCCGCCCACACAACGAGCCGGCGACGTGACCGGGAAAGACGAGCGTGCCGGGAGGAAGCTGGAGGAGGCGCTGGTGGAGCGAATCGAAGAGAGCGGCAGCGCCTTCCTGGCCATCGATCGCGAGGTCAGGGCGGGCGACATCGCCGACGAAAAGCGTGTCACCGGTGAGAACGATCCAGGGATCCGAACTGCGGGAGCGGTCGATCACCGCGATGACGATGTGTTCGGGGCGATGTCCTGGTGTATGGATGGCGCGGAGAACGACCTCGCCCAACTCCAGCTCGTCGCCGTCATGGAGCGGCAGGTGCGGGTAGGCGACGCCGGCGAGGGCGGAGACGGCGATCGTCGCGCCGGTCGCGGCGGCGAGCTGATGATGCCCGGAAACGTGATCGGCGTGGTTGTGCGTTTCGACGATATAGCGGAGCTGGAGTCCCTCGCGCTGGAGGAGGTCGAGGATCTCGTCGACCATGTCGATGCGGGGGTCGATCACGGCGGCCAGGCCGGCGTTGGTGGACGCGACGACGTAGGCCGCGCAGCCGATGTCAGTACGGAGAATCTGCTGGAAAAACATCGTTTCGTTCCTTCCCGTTCAGGCAGCCTCGAGGGCGCGCAGCGCTCGCTCGAGTCGGGCGCGCGCCTCGTTGGCCAGTTCGTCGAGTGCGGGATTACCGACGATGCCGAGCATCGCCTTGGGGTCCGCGATCTCGACACGAGTCTTGCCGTCGACCTCGCGGACGACCACGTTGCAGGGGAGCAGGAGACCGACCTCGCGCTCGGTTTCGAGCGCCCGGTGCGCGAGGGGCGGGTTGCAGGCCCCGAGAATGACGTAGCGTTCCATATCCAGCCCGAGCTTCTGCTTGAGCGTTTCCTTGACGTCGATGGTGGTGAGGACGCCGAAGCCTTGCTCCTTGAGCGCTTCCTGAACCTTGGGCAAGACCTCGTCGAAGGGACGATCGAGATCGACGCCGAAGCCGTAGCGACCAGTGAACATCGAGTCTCCTCCTTTCCGCATCGCGCGTCGTGGTCTTTCCCATCGAAGCCGCTCGCCGTGCGAGCCCACGGCCCGCATTACCAGCGGATGGCTCAGCCGCCACCGGTCGAGCAGCTGGCAGCGCTCGAGGCGCCCTCGCTGGTGCGAGCAGCGAACGCGGAGAGCAGACGTTCGGTCTCGCTCGTGCCGCAGTTGGGACAAGCGACGGGCTGATCGGCTCGAGCGAGCTGGACGAGTTTCTCGAAGCGGTAGCCGCAGACTCGGCAGCGGTACTCGTAGAGGGGCACGCGTGTCACCTCCGTTCCATCAAGACCGATTCGGCCAGCTCACCCTGGCGCAGCAGCTGATCGAGGAGCAGGGCACGGGTCAGATGGCAGGCCTCGAGGATGCGCCGATCGGTGAGCGAGTAGTGCATCTCGGTGCCGACCCGCTGGGCGTGAACCAGACCGCGCTGGCGGAGGATGGCCAGGTGTTGGCTGATCTTGGCCTGCCGCTGGCCGGTCGCTTGGGCGAGTTCCTTGACCGGCTTGGGGCCATCACCGAGCAGTTCGATCAGTTCGATGCGCGTCGGATCGGCGAGCACCTGACAGAGCAGAGCCTGCAGACGGTAGAGTTCGCGCCGGCGCTCGCGTTCGTCGCTGCTCAAGCTTTTGCCTCCTTTCGAGTACAAAGCTATTCGCATACGCGAATATTCTAATCCACCGAGTGAGACAGCGCAAGGGGTGAGCTGGTGCGCGACTCCAACCGTGACCAGCTCGTCGAGACCTGTGGTTGCCACGAAGGGTGGAACGGGCGCGCTCGGTGCTGGGACAACTCAGCTGAGGGGGGTCGACCGGACGGGGGTGTCCGAGAAGAGGCCGCAGGGTTCGCGTTCGCTAACGGAATCGACAGCAGCGCGCAACACCGTCTACGAGCACGGGACCCGGAGCGAAGACGGATCGTGGTCGCTGCAGGCCGGTCGGGCCTTGACGACCGGCGCTGCCAGCGGGGATCGGATCGCTCGGAGCGGCACGTGCTGACCGAGCAGGCGCTGACGGCGTTTGGCTGCTCGGTCTGCGCGAGGCTTCGCTCGAGATCGCGGTGCTGCTGTTCCAGCGGTCGACCTCTGCGACGAGCAGTCGGTCTGTGGCGAGGAACTGGAAGCGGAGTACCACACGGTGGGACGACGGTGACGGGCGCAGGGGGCGCAGCAGTCGGCGAGGTGCCGGACGAGGGAAGCGGAGTGCGGGAAACGTGGGGAACCAGTCGGCTGGCGCTCGATCTCGTCGCTTCAGGTGGGCGGGGTGTGCGACGTGGTGCTGTGCGATCGTGCCGAGTGGAGTGGACAGCCGCACGGCGGTCGGAGAGCCCTGTGGGGCAGCACGGCTCACCCGTGCGGGAAACAGGAGCAGTCGTGAGGGCCGGAGAGGATCGGTTGGTCACCAGGTTCGCGGGAGCACTGCGAGCGGGCTCGGGAGCTTGACGAAGAGAGTCGGTGCGCTGTATATGATGGGCATTGTGAAACCGGGTTCGGGTGGGGTGCGGGTTCGTTTCTCGTCACGGGCGACGGTGGATCGGGGATGGTTCGGAACGACGGGAGATCGGCGAGGGTGGGTGCTCGTCGCTCCCTGCCCAACGATGAACGCGCTCTTAGCGTTGTGGCCGCGTATTTGCCACTGTTCCCGCTGAACAACAGAGCCGAAAGCACGTTCGAGCTCCGGGTAGCGTCCTGACGACGCGAGCTGAAGAGTACGTCGATAGACCGGTGATGGGTTCAGCTGCTGTGACTCGACAAGATGCTGTGATGAGCGGGTGAGAGGGTCATACGTCGGCAAGGGGGAGATAAGGTCGAGCGTTCGGGAAGGGAGAGGGGACGATGCGTGCGGTGAACAACGATCGGCGCTATCTGACCTTCGTGATCGGCGCCTCGACGGTCGGATCGGCGATCGAGTGGTACGACTTCTACATTTTCGGGAGCTTGGCGGCGATACTGGCGACGCATTTCTTCGCCAAGGATCATCCGGTCGCGGCGCTCCTGAATACGATCGCCATCTTTACCATCGGGTTCCTGTTCCGGCCGCTCGGAGCGATCATCTTCGGCTGGTACGGGGACAAGATCGGGCGCAAGCGGGTCTTCATCCTGACCTTGCTCGGGATGGGCCTGGGCACGGCGCTGATCGGCGTGATCCCGAGCTACGCGACGATCGGTGTGCTCGCTCCGATCCTGGTCTTCGTGCTGCGCGTCATCCAAGGACTGAGCGTCGGTGGGGAGTGGGGAGGTGCGCTGACGTACGTGGCCGAGCACGCGCCGGATGGGAAGCGTGGGCTGTACACGGGCCTTTTGAGCCCGGCGGCGATCTATGGTCTGATCATCTCGTTCTTCGTCGTGCTGGGTGTGCGGACGGCCCTCGGTGAGGAGGCGTTCCGGGCCTGGGGCTGGCGTATACCGTTCCTGCTTTCGCTCGTGCTCGTCCTGATCTCGCTCTACGTGCGGCTGCGTCTCCAGGAGACGCCGATGTTCGCTGAACTGAAGGCGCGGCGTGCGGTGGTGCAGAACCCCTTGAAGGTCACCTTCACGGGCGAGAACTTGCGGCGTGTGCTCATTGCGGCAGCCGTCTCGTTCGGTCAGGCGGTGGCCTGGTATACCGCGATCTTCTGGGCTCTTTTCTTCCTGCAGACGGCGCAGAAGCTCGATCTCATCACGACGTACAGGATCCTGCTGCCGGGTCTACTGGTCGCGCCAGTGCTGCATATCGTCATGGGGTGGCTCTCGGACTCGATCGGGCGCAAGCCGATCGTTCTCACTGGATTCGTGCTGGCGATCGTCGGCTTCTACCCGCTCTATGTGCTGCTCGGGCGGTTCGCGCAGAAGGACAACCTGCAGTACTGGCCGGCTGCCTTGACCGTGATGGGTCTGATGCTGATCGCGGCGATGGTGTGGGGACCGCTGCCGGCTCTGCTGGCCGAGTACTTCCCCACGCAGGTCCGTTACACCTCCCTCGGCGTCGTCCAGAACGCGGCCAATGGCTGGGGCGGTGGACTGGTCCCGTACGTGACGACGTGGATCCAGACCGCGACCGGGAACTTGATGTGGGCGCTGGTCTATCCGATCGCCTTGCCGCTTCTGGGGTTGATCGTCGGTCTCCTGTTCTTGCCGGAGACGGCGCGCCACCGTTTGTGGGAGCAGCCAGGGGCAGCGATGGCGACCGGCGACGGGGAATAATTCAGATACCAGGACGACGGTGCGACTGGCCGGTTCGGCGAATTCTCGCCCCGGCCAGCAGTTATCCGCTGGCAGAAGGCGGAAGGAGATGACGATGCAGACACGGACGACGCCGCTCTTCCAACAGCTCTGGTCGCGGCCCCAATGGGAAGGGCTCCCGCCCTATCGCTCGCTCCTGACTCCGCTGATGCTGCTGGAGCGGACGTTGCATGTCTTCCCCGACAAGGTCGGAGTAGTGGATGGAAACCGACGGTTGACGTACCGCGAGTTCGGTGCCCGCGTCTACCGGCTCGCCAGCGCGCTGCGCGGTCGAGGCCTGCAGCCGGGCGACCGGGTCGCTGTGCTGTGCCGGAACAGCTCGGAGGCGCTGGAGGCCCACTTCGCTGTACCCCAGATGGGTGGGATCTTGGTCCCGATCAACGTGCGCCTTTCGAGCGAGGAGGTGCGCTACATCCTGGAGCACGCGGGGGCCCGGGCGTTGATCTTGGACGGAGCGCTGGCGAGCCTCGTCGAGCCGATCCGGGCAACCCTTCCGGAACTCGAGCTCGTCGTCTGGGCCGATATCGATAGTCGTCACGGCGATCGGCCGCCTGCTCGTGCATCGTGTGCCGATGTCGAGTACGAGGCCCTGCTCGCGGAAGGCTCACCGGAGCCGTCGGTGTACCCGCTTCGCGACGAGGAGGAGGTGCTGAGCATCAACTACACGAGCGGGACGACCGGTCGGCCGAAGGGTGTGATGGTGACGCATCGCGGCGCGTACTTGAACGCGCTGGGGGAGATCATCGAGGCGCGACTGGTGCCGGAAAGCGCCTATCTCTGGACGTTGCCGATGTTCCACTGCAACGGCTGGTACTTCCCGTACGCCGTGACCGGGATCGGAGCGACGCACGTGGTGTTGCCCAAGGTCGATCCGCCTCGCATCTTCCAACTGATCGAACAGGAAGGGGTGACGCATTTCTGCGGTGCGCCGACGGTGCTGATCATGCTGCTGCAAGGACGGCCGAGTCCCGACTACCGGTTCCCCAGGCCACTCACCGTGCTGACCGCGGCAGCACCACCGGCGCCAGCGACGATCGCGGCGATGGAAGCGATGGGTGCCCGCATCGTGCACGTCTATGGCCTCACGGAAACGTATGGTCCGCACACCGTTTGCGAGTGGCGCGAGGAGTGGGACGCCTTGCCGCTGGAGGAGCGTGCGCGGCTCAAGGCACGGCAGGGTGTGGGCTACATCCATGCGCCGGAGCTGCGGGTGGTCGATGAGGCGATGCGCGATGTCCCAGCGGACGGCGAGACGCTGGGTGAAGTGGTCATGCGTGGCAACAACGTGATGAAGGGGTATTACCGCGACGAGGAGGCGACCGCCAAGGCGTTCGCTGGCGGCTGGTTCCATTCTGGTGACCTGGCGGTGGTGCATCCGGATGGGTACATCGAGCTGCGCGATCGCAAGAAGGACATCATCATCAGCGGTGGGGAAAACATCTCGACGATCGAGGTCGAGCGTGCGCTCTACCAGCACCCCGCGGTGCTGGAGTGCGCGGTCATCGGTATCCCGGACGAGAAGTGGGGCGAGGTACCGAAAGCGTTCGTCGTGCTGAAGCCAGGCATGCAGGCGACGCCGGAGGAGTTGATCGCGTTCTGCCGGGACCGTCTGGCCCACTACAAGTGCCCGAAGCAGGTCGAGCTGGTCGAGAGCTTGCCCAAGACCTCGACGGGGAAGATCCAGAAGTTCGTCCTGCGCGAGCGAGAGTGGGCTGGCTACGACAAGCGGATCCACTGACGAGGCACGTGGTCGTTCAGTCGGCTCGCCGGCGAGCGGCGCAGTGATCGGTCGTTGGACCGAGCGAGCAAAGCGCCGATTCGAGACGCGGGGGTAAGATTCGAGCAGGCTGGCTCGGCGTGCGGGTCGGACACACCGGGCGAACGTGCGAGGGAGGAACAATGGTGGCGAGCGAGCGAGATCCGTTCCGGGAATATGCGATCGAGACGCTGGCTGTGCATGCCGGGCAGGCGCCTGATCCAGCCACGGGAGCGCGGGCGGTTCCCATCTATCAGACGACATCGTTCGTCTTCCACGATGCCGACCATGCCTCGCAACTGTTCAATCTCGACGAGCCAGGACATATCTACACGCGGATCAGCAATCCGACGGTCGAGGTGTTCGAAAAGCGGGTGGCGTACCTGGAAGGCGGGGTGGCGGCGGTCGCGACGGCGAGCGGTCAAGCAGCGACCACGCTGGCGATTCTGAACATCGCACGGGCCGGTGACGAGGTCGTGGCGAGCACGAGCCTGTACGGGGGAACGGTCGCGCTGTTCGCCAACACGCTCTCCGACCTGGGGATCACGGTCCGGTTCGTCGAGCCGTCCGATCCGGAGAATTTCCGGCGGGCGATCACGGAGCGAACGAAGTGCATCTACGCAGAGACGATCGGGAACCCGCGGCTCGACGTACTGGACATCGAGGCGGTGGCGCGCATCGCGCACGAGCATGGGATCCCGTTGATCGTCGACAACACATTCGCCACACCCTACCTGTGCCGCCCGATCGAGTGGGGCGCGGACATCGTGGTGCATTCGGCGACCAAGTGGATCGGCGGGCACGGCGTCGCGATCGGTGGCGTGGTGGTCGATGCTGGTCGCTTCGACTGGGGGAACGGCAAGTTCCCGCGGCTCGTCGACCCGGACCCGGGCTACCACGGGATCTCCTACTGGAAGGATTTCGGCAGCTTGGCCTACGTGACCAAGCTGCGGGCGCACATGATGCGCGACGTCGGCGCCTGCATGAGCCCGTTCAATGCGTTCCTGCTCCTGCTGGGGCTGGAGACACTGCATGTGCGGATGGACCGGCATTGCGCCAACGCGCTGGAGATCGCGCGCTGGCTGGCCGGACATCCGGCCGTGGACTGGGTGGCCTACCCGGGCTTGCCAGAGCACCCGTCGCATCACCTGGCGCGCAAGTACTTGCGGGACGGGTGCTATGGCGCGGTCGTCGTCTTCGGCGTGAAGGGCGGGATGGAAGCCGGCATCAAGGTCATCGACAACGTGGCGCTGTGGTCGCACCTGGCGAACGTGGGCGATGCCAAGTCGCTGATCATCCATCCGGCGAGCACCACGCACCGGCAGCTGACTCCCGAGCAACGGGTGGCAGCTGGAGTGGGGGATGACCTGATCCGGCTGGCAGTCGGTATCGAGCATGTCGAGGATCTGAAGGCTGACCTGGATCGGGCCTTGCGGATCGCGACCGGCTTGGCAACCGGGGGTGACGGCCGGGCAGGCGAAGAGGCGTCGCAGGTCGTGCTCAACGACGAGCAGGTCATCCGCTCGGTGTGCGCGCGGGCCTTCGTGGACGAGGGCGGAACCCGTCGGCCGCTCGTCCTGGCGATCGTTGGGCTTTCCAATGACCCGGCTCGGCCCAGCTATCGCGTGGCCCAGAAGCTCAAGCGTCTCGGCTACCGGATCATCCCGGTCAACCCGCTCATCGATGAGGCGCTCGGCGAGCGGGCGTACCCCTCGCTCCGCGAACTCCCCGAACGGGCTGATGTCGTGGTGGTCTTCCGGGCGAGCGAGCATGCACCAGCGGTCGCCCTCGAGGCAGTCGAGCACGGCGCACGGGTATTGTGGTTGCAAGAGGGCGTGGTCAGCCCGGAGGCGGCACGGATCGCGACCGAGGGCGGCCTGGCAGTGGTGATGAACCGCTGCATCTACAAGGAGGCGCAGCGCTGGCGGGGCCACGCCAAGACCTTCCGACCGGACGATGTGGATCGCGAACTCGTCGGTGCCGGAACGGATGGGCGGTCCAGCGAGCCAGCAGACGACTGAGGGAACCGGAGCACGAGCCGGCGAGGCCGGAAGGAGGGACACCGATGACCGCGACCGAGCAGAGAACCTACCAGTACATCCTGACGGAGGTACGCGATGGGATCGCCGTGGTGACGATGAACCGTCCGGAGAAGCGGAATGCGCTCTCGGTCGCGCACATGGAGGAGCTGACGGATGCCTTCCGGAGGATCGGCGAGGATCGGGACATCGCGGTCGCCATCTTGCGCGGCGCAGGGCCGATCTTCTGCGCTGGCCACGACTTGAACGAGCTGACCGGATGCGATGCGCCGACCGCGCGCCGTATCTTTGCGGTCTGTACGACGCTGATGCAGACGATTCGATCGATCCCCCAGCCGGTGATCGCGCAGGTCCATGGGCTGGCAACTGCCGCGGGCTTCCAGTTGGCCGCGACGTGCGATCTCATCGTGGCGGCTGCTGGGACGCGCTTCCAGACCCCGGGTGTGAAGATCGGACTGTTCTGCTCCACCCCGATGGTGGCGGTGAGCCGGGTGCTGCCGCCGAAGAAGACGTTCGAGCTTTTGGTGACCGGCGAGCCGATCACGGCGGAGGAGGCAGCGCAGCTGGGGATGGTGAACCGAGTCGTCCCGGCTGAGGAACTGGAGGCCGCCACCTGGGAACTGGCGGAGAAGATCCGGGCGGCGAGCAGCTACGTGGTCGGGATCGGTAAGCAAGCGTTCTACCGACAATTGGAGCTTCCTGAGCACCTCGCCTATGCCTATGCGATGGAAGTGATGGCGCTCAACGCGCTGGCAGCGGACGCGCAGGAGGGGATCTGCGCCTTCCTGGAAAAGCGCCAGCCACAGTGGCGGAACGCCTGACACTGGCGGACGAGCTGGAGCTGGCCGAGCCGTGGCGGTAACGATCGGGGCGAGCCGAGTGGTCGTCGAGGGGTACGACTGGCGGTTCGCTCGCTGAGCGGGGCTGGCCCCAGCTCGTCTTGCGGCAGTCGATCGGATGTGACGGGACGGAGCCGTTCGGGAGGCGCCTTCCGAACGGCTCCGTTGTGCTCGGAGAACGCTCGGCAGTCGATGTCGTGCGAGCGACAGGCAGGCGCGGCTCTGGTGCGGAGCGGTATGGTCGTGCCGGCAGGCGCCTCTTTCCTGGCCTCGCCAGAGGCGTCGATACCATCGAGTCGTGCCTGACTGTCAGCGAGTCTGGCGAGTACAGTCGGGCGGAAGCCAATCGTCTCTGGTTCCTCATGCATGCCGGGGTGCTGGAGGGTTGACAAGCGAGCCCAGGATGGCTAGACTGGGTGCGTACGTACTCGTGTACATTCATAGAGCGGCGCTGGTGCGAACTTGGGACGAACGGCCTAGAGGCTCGGGGAGCGGCGCGGCCGAGAATAGAGGGTGAAGGGCATTCGCACAGGACAGGCGAGGGACGGCAGGGTCAGCGGTGATCGAGAACGGTGTTCTGATTCGATGGCCGATCACGATTTTTCGGGATCCGTGCAGTGACGAACGCCAGCCGCGCTGGGTAGCGGTGGCGTGTGAGCCGTCACAACTACCGCCGGAGGCAGCTCAGTCCTGTCTCGTCCTGCAGTACTGGCGCCGACAATTGCGTTGTCCGCCGGTTGCCGTCGGTGAAACGCCGGATACTGCCCTGAGCAATCTCCTCGCAGCGCTCGACCGGGCGCGGGAGGGGTGAAGGACCGGAGGAGGGTGGAGCCATGAGTGAGTACCGTGAAGCGCTGGCCATCATCCTGAATGCGGTACGGTCGGCTGGCCTCCCGTTGACCGGCTGGTGCCTGGAGCGGGATCGCGTGCATTTCCTGATGAGTGGAGGCATGGAAGTGACGGTTCCGCTGGATCGGCTGTTCGGGGGGTCGCCGAGCACGGTGGTGGCGGAACTCCTCAATGCGGTGGGTTGGCGCACGACGCCGGTGACGGTACGGCCGATGGAGGAGATCGTCGAACTGGCCCCGCAGCAACTGGCACGACTGCGCTTCTTGCACTGGTTGGTGAGCACGGGTCGGCTGCCTGGTGATACGGAACGGCCGCGGTTCGAGCTGGCGACGGCCAGTTGATGGTCGGATCCTCTCCGCCCACTCGTCCGCTATGCTAGCGGCAGCGGATCGGTACTACGAGGAGCGAGGTCGCGGTGGGCGGAGAGGGGTGGCAGGCCTTCGGGGTGGATCCGGTAGTGGAACAGCTGGCGCGGGGGCTCGCTGGTGTCGTGATACGCGAGCAGGCGGCTCGACCGTGCCAGACGTATCCTCTCCCCTGTCGCGTGCTGTCGATGCGCACTCTTCCAAATCTGCGTCGCTGGGATTTGACCGTGGTCGTGCCAGAGCGGCTGACAGCGCTCACCCAGTTTTACCAGCTCCTCGTGCGGCTTCCCGAGATGGTCAGTTGCCGGATCGTTCGGGTAACGGGCAGGTTGGTCGATTTCGCGCTCTTGACTGTCGTTCTCGACGCGACGCGACTGACCCGTGTGGTCGAGCGCTTTCTCCAACGCAGTGGATGCTCACCAGGTTTCTCGCTCAGGGAATTCGGCTACGAGGCGGGCGGCAATGCCGATATACGGTGACCTGAGCGATTTGCCGCTGCACATCCTCCTGCAGGCGTTGACGAGGGCTGGGCAGACTGGCCGACTGACGCTGCGGACACGGGTCGAGGAAGTGACGCTGGTGCTCGATCGTGGACGGATCGCAGCGGTTCTGAGCAGCGATGCACAGCTCCGGCTCGGCCAGATGCTGCTGCAGCTCGGGGCCATCAGCGAAGAACAGCTGGAGCAAGCGCTCGCGCTGCAAGCGGTGACGGATGGGCGACGCCGGCTCGGGCAGATCCTCGTGGAGTTGGGCTTCGTGACCCATCAGCAGATCAAGCGCGCACTGGCTCAGCAGTTCGAGGAAGTCCTGGTACGGGTGCTCGGGGCAGCCGATGCGTCCTTCGCGTTCGTGCCCGAGCCGCCACTCATCCCGGACGAGGAGACCGTCTTGGATGATGTGCCGATGACGAAGCTGATCTTGAACGCGATCCGACGCGCCGATGAGCGACGTGCCGGAGTGCGCCTGGCGACTGGCCCGGTCGACCGGTCGGTGCTCGATCGACTCCTGCCTGAGGAGAGGGCGGTGCTGACGGCGGTGCTGGAAGGGCAGCGGACGGAACAGCAACTGACTGAGGCGACAGGTTTGCCGAGAGCGGCTCTTCGCGCAGTGTTGGATCGGCTGGTCTCCTCGGGGGTGCTCGAGCGTGCGGGTTGAATCGAAGCTGATGGAGCAGTGGGACGCGGGCCAGGAACGTCGAGCCGCTCGCTCATGACGTGGGGTGCGAGCGGCCATGTCGGTGTCTCAACGATTCGATGAAGACGGAATGAGCGTCCCGGCCGATCGGTCGGCCGTCTCTCCGCACCGGGCGAGGCAGGGGATCGAATGGGTACTCACCCGGTAAGGAGGACGACACCGATCAGGGAAGCACCGACGCGCTCCAGCTGCTCTTTGGCTCGCTGGGCTGCGATACGCGAGGTTCGCCCGCTGCGCACGACCAACAGGACACCGTCAGCGAGGCGAGACAAGACGAGTGCCTCCCCGCATTCGGGTAACGGTGCGGTGTGGAGGACGACCCGGTCGGCTCGCTCGCGCAGCTGAGCGAGGCGAGCGAGCGAGGGTGATCGAGCGAGGAGATCGGCGGGATTGGTACCAGCCGGAAGAGTACCAGCGGGAACGAGTGCGAGATCGCTGACCGGGGTGGGTTGTGATGGAATGGGTCGTTCCTCGGAGGAGAGGAGCGCTTCAGCCAAACCAGTCGCAGAGGAACTGGGCAAGAGGGTGTGGAGCGACGGCTGACGGAGATCGGCATCGACCAGGAGCGTGCGCTCACCGGCAATGGCGAGCGCAGCAGCGAGGTTGGCGGCGACGGATGCGGCATCGCGCGAGTCGCGACCAACGCCACAGACAAGGATAGTCCGGCACGATGCGCCGGATGCCTCGCGACCGAGCAAGCTCGCGCGGAGCGTTCGGTAGGACTCGGCAGCTGCCGACAACGGTTCCTCGAGCACGACGAGCTTGGGCATCGTCTCCTCCACACGTCTCGATCGACGATCGCGCGCCGAGCGGATCTCGCTGAGAACCGGTAAGCCGAGGGCGCGCGTCGTTTCGCGCGCCGTCCGTAGGACGTCCTCGAAGTATTCGATCCCGAAAGTGACCAGGATGCCGAAGGCGAGACCGAGCACGAGCCCGGCAACGGTGTTGAGGCGTGTGCGTGGCCCGACCGGGACGCTGGGTGGCGAGGCGGTGTCCAGCTTAAGAACCGTGACGGTCCCCTGGATGCGCTGACCGAAGGGATCGCGGAACCGTTCGAGGATCCGCTGGTTCTCGGCCAGTGTCTGGGCCACGAAGGCATCGGCGAGGGCATTGGCGACGCGCGCCGCGCGAGTCGGGTCGGTGTCGGTCACCACGAGTTGGATGACGTTGCTGTCCTGATTGCGACCGAGCTGGAGCGAGGCGAGGACGTGACCGGGATCATCGGAGAGCCCAGCTCGGGCGAGGGCGCTGGCGACGAAGTCGCCGTTGCGGATGAGATCCTGGAAGGATGCTAACCGGTTCTTGGCGTAGAGATCGAGCCAGTAGTCGGGTGGCTGGGCGACCGCCATGAGACGAACCGTGACTTGGTACGTCGGCGGCATGGTGCTGCTGTAGAAGAAAGCCACGGCGGCGGCCAAGAGGCCAGCCAGGAGAACGACCCACCAACGACGCAAGACGATAGCCAGATACTCCTCAGGACGCACGGCCTCTCCTCTCGGGAGGAGCAGGAACGACCGTCACGACCGGCAGGTCGAGCGCGCGTCGAACGTCTTCGGGGGCGTGGAGTGTGTCGGAGAGGGCATCAGCCAGGAAAGCGAGAAAGATGCCGATGACGAAAGCGACGACGATTTGGATCGCCCAGAGGAGACGTGTCCGCGTGGTGTCAGGTACCGCACTCTGTGGGTCGTCGATCACCTGAACGATGACCTGTCGGGCTGGGTCGGTAAAGCCGAAGTACTGTGTGCCGCGCTCGCGCAAAGCGGCGACCGCAGCCTGGGCGATAGCGACGGCGCGCGAGGCATCGGGTGCGGAGACGGAGAGGAGGACGGCTCGGTTCCGGCGCGTCACCGAGAGGCTGCCTTGGACTTCCCCTGGTGTGACGAGAGTACCCAAAGCGGCAGTGGCACGCTGGGCGACATCGCTCGCAAAGACGTTTCCACGGACGACCTCGGTGAAATCATCGACCGTATACTCGTTCGTCAAATAGAGATAATACTCGTCGTAGCGGTATTGGTTCGCTGGCGCCTCGAGTGGCAGGCGGGTGACGATGACGGCTGCGCTCGCCGTATAGCGTGGCTGATAGCGAATGGCCTGGACGATGATGGCCAAGAGCGCGACGGCTGGCACGAGGAGGACGAGCCAGCGCTGACGCCAGAGGATCGCCAGATAGGCCTTCAGTTCCACCGGGCGAGGGCCTCCTTCCGCTCGGCGGGGTGGAGCTGCCGAACCAGTCGCTCCTGGACGAAGGCAGTGAACTCGGCAGCGAAGCGCTCGGGTCGGAAGCGCTCGGCATGCGCGCGGATCGTCGCGGGATCGAAGGTGAGTTGAGCGAAGCGGTTGAAGGCAGCGATGAGCGAATCGACCGTCTGTTCGGGGAAGAGGACACCGGTCACGCCATCGACGACTGTTTCCGCGGCCCCGCCGCGGGCCAATGCGATGGCTGGGCGGCCCGCGGCCTGGACCTCGACCTGAGCGATGCCGAAGTCGTCCTCGGCGGGAAACACGGCCGCACGGCAGCGGGCGAGCAAGGCGAACTTCTCCTCGTCTGGGACAGTGCCGAGGAACTCGATCGTCGGGCCCGCCAGTCTTTCCAGCGCTGGGCGATCGCGCCCGTCCCCGATGATCTTGAGTGGGAGACGCAGCTGGTTACAGGCCTCGATGACGAGATCGAGCCGCTTGTAGGGGACGAGGCGCGAGACGACGAGGAAATAGTCGCCGACTTCGTCGAGCGGGAGCGGCTGCACGCGGTCGGTCGAGACGGGTGGGTAGATGACGGTCGCCTCGCGTCCCCAGAAACGCTGCACGCGTTCGGCGACGGCATGCGAGTTGACGGCGATCGCGTCGAGCTGTTGGGCAGTGGCGCGATCCCAGCGGCGCAGCCAGGCCATGAGCGGTGGGAGGAGCCGGCGAAGCCAGACGGGGAGCCTCTCGCGGGCAGCGTACTGCTCGAAGTTCCAGGCGAAGCGCATCGGGCTGTGGCAGTAGCAGATGTGGACAGTGCCGGGTGGAACACGGACGCCCTTGGCGAAGGCGCTCGAGGAACTGATCACGAGGTCGTAGTTTTCCAGGCGGAGTCCCGAAAAAGCGAGCGGGTACAGCGGCAGATAGAGCTGGTGGCGCCGGTGACTCGCTGGAAGCCGCTGGAGCCAGGTGGTACGGATGTTCCAGGTCCGGTAGGACGCAGGCAAGCGGTCGGGCGCATAGAGGGACGTGTAAATTGGTGCATCAGGATAGAGGTCGTGGAGCGCTTCCAGGACGCGCTCGGCTCCCCCGTACTGGTTCAGATAGTCATGGACGATGGCGACGCGCACGATGCGCTTCCCCTCGCTTCCCCGCCCATGATAGCGCAGCAGAGCAGTTGGCGAGGGAGAGTGGAAGGAGAGTCAGGCCGGAGGAGACGAGCCAGCGATCCATTGGCCGACGCGAATGACGGCAGTGCCGAGGCGCTTCCGCCAAGGTGTGGCAGCTGGTTGCAGGCTGCTCGCGCGCCGGTAGGTATCGGCTTCCGCTTCGTACTGTCGGCGACGGTCTCTGGCGAGCTCTTCTTCGATCCACGGTATCATCGCAGACTCCTGACCGCTCGGTGGGAACCGAGCGAAGAACGGAACTGACTGAAAACTCCGAACGAGTGTACCACATCGAGCGATCGGTTCTTGATGCGTCGACGTCCGATCGTTGACCAGCGGGTGCTCAGGGCGATCCACGCGCGCTGCGTCGACGGGTAACCGGTTGCGTGAGAGCCCGAGCGTAGGTCAGTGCGCCAGAGAGCGTGGGCACTGCTGACGAGACGCGGAGCGGCCAGGTGACGTCTCGAGCGGGCGGATCAGTACGCGCCGCGGCCGGTGAGGACGACGGGGACAGTTCGCAAGATGACCTTGAGGTCGAGCCAAGGTGACCAGTTTTCGACGTAGTAGAGGTCGAGCCGGACCATTTCGTCGAAGGTGAGGTCGCTGCGTCCATTCACTTGCCAAAGACCGGTGAGGCCAGGGGTGACGAGAAGGCGCTGCAGGTGCCAGTCCTGGTACTCGGCGACCTCTTCCGGGACCGGGGGGCGTGGTCCGACGACGCTCATCTCTCCCTTGAGAACGTTGAAGAACTGCGGAAGTTCGTCGAGACTGGTGCGGCGCAGGAACCGTCCGACACGCGTGACGCGCGGATCCTGGCGGAGCTTGAACAGCAGCGGACTACGCCCGGTGGCGCGCTGGAGCGATGCTTGGAGGCGCTCGGCGCCGTCGTACATGGAGCGGAACTTGTAGAGCGTGAACGGCTTGCCGCCTTTCCCGATTCGGGTCTGACGGAAGAGGACCGGACCGGGAGAATCGAGCTTGATAGCGAGGGCGATGAGCAGCATGAGCGGGGCGGCCAGGACGAGGACCATGGAGGCGATGAGGATATCCATCGTGCGCTTGACCAACCAGTTCCATCCCTGGAGCTGGCTCTCCTTGATGCCGATCAGCGGGAGTCCTGCCACCTCGCTGATCTGGACGCGATCGAGTGCGAGTTCGAACAGGTCCGGTACCAGGGAGAAGGCGACATCGAGTTCACGGCACTGCTCGACGATCTCGAGGACCCGATCGTGATGGGCGGGAGGCAGCGCGACGATCACCTCGTCGACATCGGTCGCGCGGATCAGATCGACGACCTCGTCGAGGGTACCGAGGTAAGGCGGTTGCACGACTCCCCGCTCGGTGCCGAGTGCCAGCGGCTCGAGCGGTGGCTCCAGATCGACGTAGCCGAGAACGCGATAGCCGAGACGCGGATGATTGTAGAGATACTGCATGATGCGGCGGGCTGCTGGACCGCTACCGATGACGACCACACGGTCGACGCCTCGATCGTGGGCCCAGAGCCAGGCGCGGATCCAACGGCCGATCAGGCGTTGGGTCACGAGCAGGACGATGGCCAAGAGCCAGGCGTAGATGAAGATCAGCCGCGAAGGGGAAAAGCGCGACAAGAAACTGTACAGGATGACGATCGCCATGCCGGTCGTGACACCACTGGCGATGATCGAGGCCTCGTCGAGAAAGCTCGTCCAGCGGGGGAGACGGTACAGTCCGCGGAGCGCGAGGATCAGCAGTGTGATGGTGACGAAGAGTGCCGTGCGACCGACGAAGGCGCTGAAGGGCTGGATGAACGAAGTCGGAACGTCGCCACCGAATTCCCAGTGGTACCGGATCAGATAAGCGAGCCAGAACGCAGTGGCCAGTAACGTCCCATCGAGGAGCGCTTGAGCGAGGCGCGGTACCAAGACACGCCGGAAGGAGCGCCGGCGCCGCGGAGCGATCACAGAGGTGGTGCGTACCGCCAATCCCGACTCCCCTTGGCCGTGCGTTGCCGCCGCGTCGTTGCGCATCGTGCCCCCCAGGCAACGCGTCGTGCTGCCGGTAGTATAGCGATGGACGCACGGTACGGACACACCCCGATACTGTCGAGAGGGATCGCGGTAACCGCATGCCGATCGAGCAACAGGGCGAGAAGCGCTGAACGACCGAACGAGGAGCGTTCCGCTGATCGTTTGCCTGAGACGGGAAGGGAGCAGAGCGGAAGGGCTGCTCCAGCAGTGACAGGAATCGCTCTCGAAAGCGTCGGGGAACTGGCGAGGGGGTGTCTCGGGCAGACCGATCACGGTGCTAGGATTGACGCGACCGAGCCAGGGCACGTGGCTGGACGAGGAGCGGAGGAGATGGAACGACTCTGGGCGCCGTGGCGACTGCGCTATGTGGAGGGAGAGATACGCCATCGGGGTTGCATCTTCTGCGAGAAGCCGGCGCTCGGTGACGATGTCGGAGAACTGATCCTGCTGCGCGGGCGGCGTGCGTACCTGATCATGAATCTCTTCCCCTACAACACGGGGCACGCGATGGCGGTACCCTTCGACCACGTGGCGGACTTGGCCGAACTCGATCCCGCGACGATCGCTGAGCTTTTCGAACTGGTGGCATGGCTCACGGCGGCGCAGCGCCGAGCCTTGCGGTGCGATGGCTTCAACATCGGCCTCAACCTCGGCGCGGTCGCGGGGGCGGGGATCAGCGATCACGTGCATGTGCACGTGGTGCCGCGTTGGCAAGGGGATGCCAACTTCATGCCCATCCTGGCGAACACGATGGTGATACCTGAGCTGATTCCTGTGACCTACGCCAAGTTGCGGGCGGAGTTGGAGCTTTCGGCGTTCGGTCGTGCGGACAACCTGGTGGTTCCGCAAGCGGGCGCCGTGGTGTGGCTGCCCGAGGAAAGGAAGCTCGCGATCCGGCGCGCGCGTGATGGGACACTGGTGCTCCCCAAGGGGCACGTCGAGCCGGGTGAGGCGGCTTACCGTGCTGCTTTGCGCGAGGTGGCCGAGGAGATGGGTTTGATCGCCGAACTGATCGGCTGGGGAGGTACGCTCGAGTTCGAGGCAGGCGGCAAACGCCGGCGTGTCGTTTATCTGCTCGTCCAGGCGAAGCCTGGGCCAGCATTCGAGCAACATCTAGGTCGGGATACCGTGCTCATGGAGGTGGAGGAGGCGCTGGCAGCGCTGAGTCACGAGGAAGCACGCGAGCTGGTCGCGACGACGATGCGTCGCATCGGGGTTCCGGTCGGAACGAGCCGATGATGCCGTCCGGCGTGCGCCGCCTCGTCCTCGTGGGGATGTTGATTTTGGCTGCGCTGCCGTTCGGCTCGGCCGCGGCCCCGCCGAGCGCGTGCTTGGCGGTGGGTGATTCGCTCGCCGCTGGTGTGGGAAGCACGTTGCCGCGACAACGGAGTGCGGCTGCGCTGCTCTGCGAGTGGGCGAGCGCGTACAGGGGGGAGAAGAGCGAGCTCTTGAGTCTCGCAGTGCCGGGCGAACGCACCCAATCGTTTCTGCTCGGCGGGCAAGCGGAGCGCTTGCGCCAGACGGTGGCTCGCTTGCGAGCAGAGGGGCGAACGATCCACTTCGTGCTGATCAGTCTGGGTGGGAACGAGCTTCTCCAACTTCGAGCCGCCGATGAGGTGGAACGGGAGGAGCAGCTTGCGGCCTTCGAGGCGAACTATGTCGAGGCGATGCGGGTGATCCGCAGCGCTGTCGGAGATGTTCCGCTCCTGGCCCTCACGCTCTACGACCCGACCGAAGGGGATGCCAGCGCGCCGCGGAGCGACAGCTGGTGGATCGCCCAGTTCGATCGGGCGATCCGTGCTGGTGCGGAGGCAGTCGGGGCGCTCGTGATCGATCTGGACAAGGAGTTCCGGGGCCGGACGAACGAGTGGACCTGGTGGCCGGTCGATATCCATCCGACCAACTCGGGATATGCGGCGATCGCTCGCGCGGCCTGGCGAGCGCTCGCCTGGGATCGCCAGGCGCCACAGGTGGTGATCGAGCGGCCAGAGGCGGGAAGCCGAGTGGAGAGGCGCTTCGTGACCGTGCGGGCACGAATCCGCGATCTCGGCGGGATCGAGCGCGTCGGGTTGTGGGTGGACGGCCGAGAGATCGGTACCCTCGATCCATTGCCGGGAACCGACGAATGGATCACACTGTGGGAGACACCGTGGCCGATACCAGGACCACCACTCCGACTCGAAGTCCGAGCTGTTGATCGAGCAGGCAACGAGGGCCAGGCGGCAGTGGAACTGGTGCGACCATGAGCGGGACGACGACGAAACGACCGGGAAACGACTCGCTCGGTCCTGATCTGGAAGGGCGATTGGGAGCGTTCACGCTTTCCGATCTTCTCCAGATGATCGGGTTTACCCACAAGACAGGAACGCTGACACTGATCCAAGGCTGGAACACGCGCACGATTACCTTCGAGCGGGGGCGCATCACCTATGTGGCCGCCGGGTCGCGCTTGCCGACCTTGCTCGAGCTCCTCGTGCGGGCGGGACGGCTGAGCGGTCGGGAACTGGAGCAGTTACAGAGAGAGTATCCGGACGAGGAAAGCGTCCTGACGCACCTGCTCGAGCGCGGGCGGATCCTCCCGGAGGATATCGGACGCTGTCGCGAGCAGCAGCTGGAAGTTGCGATCTATACCCTGTTCTTGTGGCGGAACTGTCGGTTCGCTTTCCGCGCCGGAGAATGCCTGTACGAGGACGGTATCCCCGTGAGTGTCGACAGCTTGCAACTGGTCCTGGAGGGAACGCGTCGAGTCGACGAGTGGATCCAGTTCAGCCCGGTCATCCCCTCGGTCTCGGTGATTTTTCGGCGTCGCAAGGTGGAGCGGCCGATCCCACCGGAACTCGACACGATTTACCAACAGGTGGATGGACAACGGGACGTGGCGACGATCGCCCGCGAGGTGGGTTGGACGCAGTTCGAGACAGCGCGGGCGCTTTACGGTTTGTACCGACTGGGTCTGGTCGAGGCGGTGCCGCCGAACCGGGTGAAGATCATCGAACTGTTCACGCTGGCTGTCGAGTCGATCTATCTGAAGCTCGTCCTTTTCGATTATCCGCGCGTGGCGCTCGAGTTCGAGCAGCAACTCAACCGCTTCGCTCAGCAGCATGGGCTGCGGGTACGGATGGCCAGTGGACGGGTTATCAAGACCGACCGCGAGACTCCGGTGAGTTCCACTGAACTCGTTGATCTCTACAAGCTGTTCATCGCTATCCAGAACAACAAGTTCCATAAGCTTTTCGACCCGGTCGTTGCGAATGGGCTCATGGAGGGACTTTACCGCCACGCCGATCCTGAGTTGCAGCAGATGTTGCGCATGTACGAGTTCTACGAGATCGAGGGGCTGTTCCCGCGACGAACAACGAAGGCCTCTACGTCCTCATTGGGGTGAGGCAGCAGGGCCAGCCTGGGCCTCGGTGTACGGTCGATCGCCCATCGCCGGTCGTGCGCACTCACGGGATTCAGGTCGTGCGGCCGGGATAATGGGCCAATGCTTCGCCGAGCAGTTCGGCGGCGCGCTCGAGCACGGGCTCCGGCTGAACGAGTGCCAGGCGGACAGCGTTCCGACCTGCTCCCGGTGTCGCGAAGAAACCGCTGAGCGGTGCGAGCATGACCGTCTCGCCACGATGCGTGAAGTCGGTCAGGAGCCAGGCGGCAAAGCGCGCTGCATCGTCGACTGGAAGTTCGGCGACCAGATACAGCGCGCCGTCGGGTGGCACGACGTGGACACCAGGGAGCTGCGCCAGCGCGGCCAGCGCTGCGTCGCGGCGGCGTCGGTAGGTGGTGGCGACCTCGGCAACGTAGGTGAACGGGGCCTCCAGAGCAGCCGCAGCGGCGAGTTGAGCAGGGAGAGGGAGAGACAAACGGAGTTCGGCGAGCGAGACAGCAGCCGCGACGACATCCGGATTCCGACTGATGAGAGCGCCGATGCGCAGACCACAGGCGTTGAAGCGCTTGGAAACACTGTCGATGACGATGACGTGCTGCTCCAGTCCTGGTACTTCCAAGGCGCTCGGGGCGCGTGAGCCGCGGAAGACCAGCTCGCGGTACGTCTCGTCGCTATAGAAAAACAACCCATGCTCGCGGGCCAATTCAGCAATGGCCGTGAACTGGTCTCGCTCGTACACCGTACCGGTCGGGTTGGCAGGGCTACAAAGCAGGATCCCTCGGGTGCGCGGTTCCAGCCGTTCCCGGATCGCCTGCGGAGTGACTGGCCCGTATCGTTCGGGGGCTGGGATCGGTACCAATTCGACACCAGCGGCAGCGAGGATGCCGTAGTACGGTGCGTAGAACGGTTCTGGCACCAGAATGCGGTCACCGGGGTCGGTCGTGGCCAGAACCGCGAGCGACAATGCCTCGCTCGCTCCGCCGGTGGCGACCACCTGCTCGGGTGAGATGGCTAGGCCGATGCGCTCGTAGTACCGCGCCCAGGCGTCCAGAAGTTGGGGAATACCACGCGACGCCGTGTAGACCGGCGGTTGCGTCGCAGCCGCAGCCAGCGCCGCCGCGACTCCCGGTGGGGGAGGCAGATCGGGCTGACCGATATTGAGGTGGATGACGTGGATCCCGCGTGCTTTGGCGGCTTCGGCGAGCGGAGCGAGACCACGGATCGGCGACGGCGGGATCGAGCGGACACGCGACGAAATCTCCGGTGCGACGGTACCCCGAGTCATCGTTCCTCCCCCCACCCAACGACACGAATGGCTTCTGAGTGTAGCACTGCACTCGGTCGAGTGGCAGGCTGAGGGAGCGCGCTTTTGGCGTTCGCCGATGCCCGCTCTCACTGGGGTCGCTCCGGGTGATGGGCGCAGTGCCACTGGGTCAGTGAGGCGGGGGATCAGCGAGCAGGTGGACGACATGCTACGCTTACCTGGAGGGTCGCGGAGGTCAGCATGGCAGCCGACGAGACGAGAGTGAACGCGCCAACTGTGCGACCCGACTTCCGTCAGCCTGGTGCGATTCTGCTGCTTTCCTGTTACGAACTCGGTCACCAGCCCCTGAGCCTCGCGCTCCCGCTGGCTACGCTGCGTGCAGCGGGGTATCAGCCCATCGCCGTGGATACAGCAGTCCAGCAGCTGGACGATGAAGCGATCGCGCGAGCGCGTGCGATCGCGATCTCTGTCCCGATGCACACGGCCTTGCGCTTGGGGGTCGCCCTCGGCCAGCGAATCCGCGCGGTCGCTCCGGCGGTGCATCTCTGTTATTACGGTCTCTACGCCTGGCTCAATCGCGATTATCTCTTGCGCCACATCGCCGACAGCGTGATCGGTGGTGAGATCGAGCTGCCGCTCCTCGGACTGGTCCAAGCCCTGGAACGCGGTACGAGCGTCGACGTACCGGGTGTGGTCACGCGCGAGCGACCGGCAGGGCCGGCTCTGGTACGGTTCGAGTACCCGGTGCCAGCCCGTGATTCCCTGCCGGGCCTGCGGCATTATGCGCATCTCGTCGCCGGAGAACGGGTGGTGCCTGCCGGGTACACCGAGACGACACGCGGCTGTCACCATACGTGCGCCCATTGTCCAGTGGTCCCGCTCTATCGGGGCCGCTTCTTCGCGATCCCGCGACAAGTGGTGCTCGCGGACATCCGTCAGCAGGTCGCGAACGGCGCACAGCACATCACCTTCGGGGATCCGGACTTCCTCAATGGGCCGACGCACAGTCTGCGCATTTGCCGAGCACTTCATGAGGAGTTCCCCGATGTCACGTTCGATTTCACCGCGCGGATCGAGCACATCGTCCGGCATCGAGACCTGATGCCCGAGTTCAGGCGCCTCGGTTGCCTCTTCGTCGTGTCGGCGGTGGAGCTCTTGAGCGAGCCTGCCTTGCAGGCGATCAGGAAAGGGCACACCCGAGCGGACGTCATCGAGGCCTTGCGGATCTGCGATGCAGCCGGTATCGCGCTCCGTCCGTCGCTGCTTCCGTTCACCCCATGGACGACCCTCGACGACTACCTCGACCTCTTGCAGTTCATCGAGGACGAGGAGTTGATCGAGCATATCGATCCGGTCCATCTCTCGATCCGGCTCTTGATTCCTCCTGGCTCCGTCTTGCTCGAGCAGCCTGACGTGCTCCCGTATCTCGGCCCGCTGGACGAAGCGAACTTCACCTATACCTGGCGTCATCCGGACCAGCGGATGGATGCGCTCCAGCGACGCGTCGCTGCAGTCGTGGAACAGGCGACGCGGGAAGGCTGGGATCCCTACGAGACGTTCGCGGTCGTCCGGGCCGCGGCCTATGAGGCCGCCGGTCGGAGAGTCCCGGGTACGCCGCCGAAGCGACGGACCAAGCGACCGGCGCCACCGAGGCTCACCGAGTCGTGGTTCTGTTGAGCGGAGCCGCTCGAGGACCCGTCGGGTCCCGTCGCGAACCAGGAGAGAGCGGTGAGCCAGCCAGTTCGCTGATCGCGCGAGCGGGAGGCATCGTCGGCGCGGGCGGGCTGCCTTGGAGCCTTTTCCCAGGGTGTGTGCCGCGATGCCGAGGAGCTGGGGATCGGGTGCCGCGAACCCTCGTCATGACCTGCCTGCCGTGCTGGATGTCAGTGCGGCTCGAAGCTCGCTGGCGATTTCACCTTTTCCCGGTGGGCGAGTGGGAGGAGGAGGAACCACGCGACCAGGGTCATGGCCGCGAGGGCGAGAAACAGCGGGGTACCGGTCAGGAGGCCCGGAACGAGGCCACCGAGGATCCCCCCGACCGAGCCGACACCATTGACGATACCGACGGTCACAGCAGCATCATGGCCACCAGCTTCGGCCGCAGCGACTCCGACGACGAGCGACTCGGCAGCATAGAGGGTGACGCCGAGCGCGAGCAGATCGATCGCGACGAGCCACCAGTGGCCGGTGCTGGCGGCGAGTGGGAAAAGGCTGAGGGTGACAGCGCATCCGAACAGTGCGAGGGTCGCCGGGAGCAGACGGCGGGCCGCAAAGAAGCGGTCGGACAGCGTCCCGGCAACGACTGGCCCGACCAGCCCGGCGAGGCCGAGGAGTCCAGCGAGAGCGGTGGCGGCAGTGGGCGTGAGCTGGGGAAGCGCATCGCGCACGAGGACCGGTGTCCAAAAGACGGTGGCGTAAATGACTGGCTTGAGAAGAAAATCAGCGAGACTGAGCATCCACACGGTTGGGTTTCGAACGACTCGTTGTCGAGGATTCGCGCCCGCCGAGTCGCGCCGCTGACCCGGCTGTACCGGAAGCTGTTGCCGAGCCGCGAGCCACCATCCGTAGAGAGCAGCGACAGCGACGGCGAGCAGGGCGCTGGCGGCAGGTGCGGCCCGCCAGTGGCCGATGAGCGAATAGGCGATCCAGCCCAAGAAGACCGGTGCGGCGAGCGCTCCGAAAGCGTAGCTGGTGCTCAGGAGGCCGAATACCGTGCCCCGGCGCTCGACCGGGGTCGAGCGCGCGACGTCGCTGCACACTGCCACCCAGCCGGTCGATTGCGCTGCTCCTTGCAGCACGATGATAGCGAGGAGGAACCATGGCTCGGGCGCGAGCGCGAGTGCGCCGGCGGCTGATCCGGCACTGAACAGGCCGAGCACGACGAGGCGACGTGGCCCGATCCGCTCGGCCAGCGTTCCAGAGACGAATTGGCCGGCTGCGTAGACTGCCAGGAAGGAGGCATCGGCCACGCCGAGGAAGCTCCGGGTGAGCGAGAGCGACGGATCGGCGAGAAGGCCGAGCTTGCTCGCAGCGAAGGCGAGACGGGGAAAGTAGAACGTCGCGTAGGCCAGCCAGTTGGCGACGAGGACATGTCCTGGTGAGATGGCACGTGTCGGGAGCTCGCGCATCGGAGTTGACTGCTCGGCCCCGGAAGGCTGCATCACGACACCGCACTCCTTGCTTCACGCTACTCCATCGAGGATGCTCGGGCAAGTGCGATCTCCGGTGTGTCAGGAAGATGCTCAGGAAGTGTGCCGAGCCGCGATGTACCTCGACTGGTCGGAGCGGTACTGCGAGGTCGCTCGCATCTGGTGTGAGTCGAGTCGACACTGCGCGGTCGAACCAGCGAGCGATGGCGTGATGGCGCGGGAAGGGGTTACCACACCGGCCAGCGGAGTAGACTGGTTCTCGTGAGTTTCCCACGAGAGGTCGAGGGCGATGACGAGAGAACGGGAAGAACGTGACGAGTGGGAAGAGCGGATACCGGAACGCTCGCTCGTCGTGCGCGAACCCTGGGCATCCTACATCGTGCAGGGGCGGAAGACGTGGGAGATCCGGCGCTACCCGACGCGGGTACGCGGGCGCATCGGGATCGTGAGCCCGCGCGGGTTGATCGGCGCAGTGCGCTTGACGCGTGTGCTGGGACCGTTCACGGTCGAGGAACTCCTGGAGGAAATCGAACGACATCTGGCACCGGAAGCGTTCCTGCGGGAATACGCCCAGGAGCGGCCACTCTGGGCCTGGGAACTTGAAGAAGCGGAAGAGTTCGCCGAGCCGTACGAAGTGGAGCGGGCGGGTGGTCCGCGGATCTGGGTGGTCCGGCGGCAAGTGCGTCGCCGGGATCACTGAGGAGACCAGCGCTCGACCACGCCGCCATACCCGACGACTAGGAGACGGTCTGGTTGAAGGGCGCTGACGACTTCCGGCCGGTGGGTCGCGATGACCGCGGTGATCGCGAGGCGGCGGAGAAGTGTCCCGACCTTGCGCGCGACGCGTCCCGCGAGCGCAGGATCGAGGTGAGCGGCGAACTCGTCGAGCAACACCAGATTGGGGCTCTCGGCGAGCAAGAGAGCGAGCCGAGCCCGTTCCCGTTGACCGGTCGAGAGTTCGTTGGGACGTGCGCGCCAGAGCACGGCGTCACTGAGACCGACCGCATTGAGGAGTTCCATGGCGGCGACTGCGTCGCCGGTTGCGGCGACGATCCGCTGCAACAGTGGTTCGCGTCCCCATGCTGGCTCGACTTCGCCGGGCAGAAGTGCGGCAGCGTTCGTGTTGGCGGGGAGTTCGATGCGTCCGCCGTCCGGCGTAAAGCGTGGACTGCGTTTCCCGCTGACAGCGCCCCACAGCAGACGGAGCAGCGTGGTCTTGCCGGCGCCGGAGGCGCCTATCAAGACGATCAACTCACCAGGCTCGATGGTCAAGTCGAGCCGGCGCAGGACGACGGTCTCGATGACGCGACGCTCGACGCCGAAAGCACGGAGAACGGCCTGGATTTCCGGTGCGAGGTGCCGGAGATCGAGCGTCCGCCGATACACCTTGCGCACGTGATGGAACCGGATCGGGGCAGCGAGTGGTTCTGCAGTGCGGAGTGCTGGTCGGTAGAGTTGCCCACGGTGTTGGCGAGCGACCGGATCACTGGCGATGAACTGTTCGATGCACGTCTGTGCATCCGGAGTGAGCCCGCAAAAGAGAACGGGGCGCCCCGACGCAGTATCCCAGAGATATCGAAAGCCGGCTCGCTCGAAGAAGGGATTGTAGCGGGCCATCATGGCTACTGTCTCGACGAGCACCTTGGGCCGGCGCATCTCCGGGATGCGCCGTTCGCTGATCCAACGGAGCGCTGTCGACACGAGGGTGTGCCCGAGCCCTTCACCGCGATAATCCGGATGGATCACCACACGGGCGATCCGTGCCGCTTGGGTATCGCATTCCGCGAGTGCCTGCTCTTCAGCGAGTGCCCAAAGTTCATCAGGATCTCGGTAGGGTTCCTGCTCCCGCAGAAGGCGAACGTGTCGTTCCGGCCAGTAAGTCGGCTCCAACCAATCGGCCGGGAAGACCAGGCGTCGGATATGCCGGACGACCGTTCCGTCCGGCAGGCGCCGGTGCATGATCGGTAACGGTGGATCGATGCGTACGTAGCCGACGATGGCTGGCTCGTACGGTTGGCGATCGAGGAGTTCGGCGACGAGAAAACGGCTTGCCCGTGTGGAACCGAGGATTTCGCTGAAGCGCATCGGTCGGTGACAGGCGGGGCAGAGCGGGCGGGTATTGGCATCGAGTAGTGTCCCGTCTTCCGGACAGGTCCAGCGGGCGACTTTCTCATGCTCGCTCGCATAGTGCGATTGCTCCAGTTCCACGATGGCGAGAAAATCGGATTCCCGTGCAGCCTCGCGAAAGAGAAGACGGTAGGTAACGGTTGGTGCACCAGTGAGCGGTGAGCGACGCTCGTATCTCGCCTCCTCTTGCCAGAGTGGCCAGACCGGAAGAAGGCCATGCTCGACTGGGCGCCAGAGTTGGAAGTCCTGGAAGTCGGGAGGATCGGAGGCGTCGCTGGAGAGGGCGAGGAGCACTCGCTCGTCAGGCTGGAACCATTGGGCGACGCTGCCCGTCATGGGAAGGACGAGGTCGTGCGTGCCGTCGCT
>DAOTYK010000184.1:0-2039 GCA_034434855.1 Thermomicrobium sp. | reverse complement strand
GATCCCCGAGAGGCGGAGCGCTTCTGGAAAGAGCAGGCGCCACAGATCTTGATCGACGCTCTGGAGCAACTGCCTGAGCTCCGCTTCGATGCCATCATCGTCGACGAGGGGCAAGATTTCCTGACAGATTGGTGGATCGCGTTGCTCGAGGCGATGGCAGACCAGGAGCGAGGCCTCCTCTACATTTTCTATGACGATAACCAGACGCTCTACACGGACTCCCGGCAGCTCGAGTTTCCGATCGTCGAGGAACCCTATGTCCTTGCCGAGGTCTTCCGCAACACCAGACCGATTTTCGAGCGCTTTCGCCCCTTTTATCGTGGAAGCATCGAGCCTGTCTTCCGCGGTCCCGATGGCCCGGAGGTCGAAGAAGTCCCGGTCACGGCGCAGGGCCTGCTGCAAACACTCTCGAACCGGTTGCGGCGACTGTTCGAGGAGGAAGGGATCGAGCCCCGCGATGTGGTGATCCTGACACCGCGGAGCCGCGAGCGCAGCGCTCTCCGGGACAAGACGTGGATCGCGGCGCGCTGGCAACTGACTTGGGAGCCCGACGATCGCGAGGACGCGAACCATCGCGTGCTCGTCTCGAGTATCCATGCGTTCAAGGGCTTGGAATCGCCGGTCGTGATCTTGGCCGAGGTGGACGACCTGCCACGTCAGCGGGTCGACGAACTCGTGTACGTCGCGCTCTCCCGCGCCCGCTCGCACCTGATCGTCCTCGGGGAGATCCCCGTCGACCCGCTTTCCCTCTGACGGGTTGACCGGGGCTCGTGCATCCGCCCACACCTGAACATCCTCAGGAAGGGACCGAGTACTCCCGGCACGGACCCGGTTTCCGTCGTCGACCTCCTCGAACAGGAATCCGGAGGTTCAGCGACACGCCCAACGCGGCCTATGAGCAGCGGGACCGAGGTGCTGCACCGCACGTTGGGAGGAGAGCAACTTGCCAGGGACAGAAGGAGGTCGTGCCGGTGGAGAGCTTTCCGGCAAAGCAGCCTTGGCCCGAGCTTGCCTTCAGACGAGTCGTTGCGTGCATTCGGCAGCGGCGACGGAGGAGCAGGGAGACTCGGCGACCACCGTCCCAGGTTGACGAGAGGAGGCATCTAGGAGCGATGCTGTTCTGCCTGGTCGAGGCGCCGTGATGGCTCGCTCGCGCCGGATCGATCGAGGACGCGCCGCCCCGGCAGCGGATCCCCAGGCCGGAAGGGTGGGCGCATCCCTCGAGTACGACCAGGATGTCACCACGCGGCTCCAAAGGAGAGAAACGGAACGAATCACCTGACGCTCGCTCCATGACACCACAGGAGTGACCAATGATCCTCATGACTTCCGAGCAGCGGCCGCGCGGGCACCGGTTTGGTCTTGGGAGGTTCACGTCATCCTCGCCTGAGGCTCTCCGGCCGGACCGAGTGCGGATGGATACCTGACCACGAGCGACAGGGCCCTGTACACTCGTTATCTAGTTGCGCGACGCCGGTTTTCCCCGGCACGAGGGAGGACACCCGACCGATGGCCATCGACCACCTCCTCGAGCAGCTGCTCGACCGTCTCCGCCACGACCCCGACCTGCGCCGCCAGCTGGCCCAGCTCCTCTTCGGCCGCGAACTCGCCCAGTTGGCCGACCAACTGGCCGAGCTGGCCAGCCTCGTCCGCTCCCTGGCCGAGTCGACCCAGCAGGGCTTCCAGCTCCTGGCCGAGCGCTTCTCCCTGGTGGAGCGCGAACTGGCCACCCTCCGCCGCGTGGTCGGGGATCTGGCCGAGCAGCAGCGCGCGACCACGGCCCAGATCGCCGCCCTCACTGACCGCATGGAGCGCGTGGAGCAGCAACAGGCAGCCACGACCGAGCAGATCCGCCTGCTCACCGACCGGATGGAGCGCGTGGAGGGCCAGATCGCTGCTCTCACCGAGCGGATGGAGCGGGTGGAGGGCCAGATCGCCGCCCTCACCGAGCGCATGGAGCGGGTGGAGCAACAGCAGGCGGCCACGACCGAGCAGATCCGCCTGCTCACCGAGCGGATGGAGCGGGTGGAGCAACAGCA
>DAOTYK010000183.1:0-2516 GCA_034434855.1 Thermomicrobium sp. | reverse complement strand
CAGTGGGAAGTCGTCGATCTCGACTGGGCGATGGACCGGGTCGCCGAGCTGGTGAAGAAGACGCGCGACGAGACGTTCGTCGAGACGCTCCCGAACGGCAAGCGCGTGATGCACACGACGGCGATCTTCTCCCTGGGTGGCGCGACGATCGACAACGAGTGGAACCACATCCACCAGAAGCTGTTGCGCGGCCTGGGGATCGTCCGGATCGAGAACCAGGCGCGGATATGACACAGCTCGACCGTCCCCGGTCTGGGGACTCGGCTCGGGCGCGGTGGCGCGACGACCTTCCCTGGTGATCTCGTCAATGCTGATTTGATCGTCATCATGGGCTCCAATATGGCGGAGAACCACCCAGTAGCGTTCCGCTGGGTGGCGGAGGCGAAGCGACACGGTGCGAAGCTGATCCACGTCGACCCGCGCTTCACGCGCACGTCGGCGATGGCAGACCTCTATGTCCCGCTCCGCTCCGGGACGGACATCGCCTTCCTCGGTGGGCTCATCCGCTACATGATCGAGAACGAGAAGTACTTCAAGGAGTACGTCGTCAACTACACCAACGCGGCGACGATCATTCGGGACGAGTTCCAGGACACCGAGGACTTGGAGGGAGTCTTCTCGGGCCTCAAAGAAGCACCGGAGGGGACGTTCCAGAAGTATGTGTACGACAACGCGACCTGGCAGTACAAGCGGACGGCGCCGTTCGATGCGGCCAAGGCACGCGAGGAGGCCAAGAAGGCCGCGACCTTCGCCGAGATGATCCAGAAGATGGTGCCGCCGCCGGCCGAAAAGGATCCGACACTGCAGCACCCGCAGACGGTGTTCCAGATCATCCGGCGGCACTTCTCCCGCTACACACCGGAGATGGTGGAGCAGATCTGCGGCACACCGAAGGAGCTGTTCCTGAAGGTCGCGGAGATGTTGGCCGAGAACTCCGGCCCAGAGCGGACGACGACCTTCGTTTACGCGATGGGCTGGACCCAGCACACCTATGGGGTGCAGAACATCGGGTGCGCAGCGCTGCTCCAGCTGCTCCTCGGGAACATCGGACGGCCGGGCGGCGGGATCTTGGCTCTGCGCGGGCATGCGACGATCCAAGGCTCGACCGATGTACCGACGCTCTATCACTCGATCCAGGGCTACATGGCGCACCCGGACGCCCGGCGCGCGCACGACACGCTGCGCGACTATATCCTGACCGAGACGCGGCCGACCGGATACTGGGCGAATCTCCCCAAGTTCATGGTGAGCTACCTCAAGTCGATGTATGGGGAGGCCGCCACGCCGGAGAACGACTTCGGCTACGACTGGCACCCGAAGATCGCCGGGGACTACTCTTTCATGGCTAGCTTCCACGCGATGGCCAGGGGCGAAATCAAGGGTGCCTTCATGTTCGGTCAGAACCCGGCGACCTCGATCAACGGCGGGCTGATCCGGCGGGCACTGGCCAATCTCGACTGGCTGGTGGTCAAGGACAACTTCGAGATCGAGACAGCCGCCTTCTGGTACAAGTCACCGGAGGTGGAGAGCGGCGAGCTCAAGCCGGAGCAGATCAAGACGGAGGTGTTCCTCTTCCCGTCCGCGCAGGTGGGGGAGATCGAAGGGACCTTTACCAATACGCAGCGGCTCATCCAATTCCACGAAAAAGCAGCTGACCCGCCGGGTGACTGCCGCTCCGATGCCTGGTTCACCCACCAGCTGGCGCTGCGGCTCAAGAAGCTCTATGCCGACTCGACGCTGCCACGCGACCAGGGCTTCAAGAACCTGACTTGGGACTACGACTACGAACCCGGTCACTACCCGACCAACACCCGCATCCAGGGCGAGCCAGACGTGATGAAGATCTGGCGCGAGATCAACGGGTTCAAGACGGATACTGGCGAACTTTTGAAGGGATTCGGCGAACTCAAGGACGACGGCTCGACCACCTGCGCGTCCTGGATCTACTGCGGGGCCTATCCGGAGGAAGGCAAGCTCCTGCCCGCCAACCGGAACCCGGATCCGGACGACAAGCCCGGCACCCACCTCGGGTGGGGCTACGCCTGGCCAGCCAACCGGCGCATCCTCTACAACCGGGCCTCAGCGGACCCGAACGGCAACCCGTGGTCGGAGCGGAAGAAGCTCATCTGGTGGGACGCCAACCAAAAGAAGTGGGTCGGCTACGATGTCCCGGACTTCGCGGCGACCAAGGCGCCGGACACGCCGGCCAAGCCCGGTGCGACTGGACTGGATGCGCACGACGGCAAGAGCCCCTTCATCATGATGGCTGACGGCAAGGGCTGGCTCTTCGTGCCGACCGGGCTCCAGGACGGGCCACTGCCGACCCATTATGAGCCGATGGAGTCACCGGTACCCAACCTGCTCTACCCGAAGTGGCAGACCAACCCGATCGCCAAGTACTGGGAGCACGAGCGGAACCAGCTCGCTCAGGTGGGTGATCCGCAGTTCCCGATCGTCCTCACCACGTATCGGCTCACCGAACATCACCTCTCCGGGGCCATGAGCCGCTGGCTCCC
>DAOTYK010000182.1:0-4421 GCA_034434855.1 Thermomicrobium sp. | reverse complement strand
ATCGTCCCGATCGGCGACGCGCAGCGCGTGATCGCGCTGGCAGCCGAGCCGTCGCTGCGCGTGGTCCTGTACCGGCGGCTCATGCTCCGGATCGCCACGACGATCGCCCACGAGGAAGGTGCGGGTGCGCTGGTCACTGGCGAGAGCTTGGGACAGGTCGCCTCGCAGACGCTGGAGAACATGCGGGCGATCGGCGCGGTGACCGATCTGCCGCTCTTGCGCCCGCTGGTGGGGAACAACAAGGACGAGATCATCGCCGAGGCAGTGCGGATCGGGACCGAGCCGATCTCCCGCGTTCCCGACGACGACTGTTGCACGGTGTTCGTTCCCCTGCATCCGGCCACGCGCGTCTCGCTCGAGCAGGCTGAAGTGGCCGAGCAGGCCTACGATGTCGCGGCGCTGGTGGAGCAGTGCTTGGCTCGCCGAACCGTCTACGAGGGTGACCCGCTGCGTTGGGATCCGCTGGCGGCACTGGCGGCTGCGACGGCCTGACGAGCCTCGTGGCAGCGGTGGACCGGGAGAGCGAGGCCGCACACGGCGATACAGCCGCTCATGACCTCCGGTCCTGCCCATGCGATGAAGGTGGGAGCGCGCAGACTCTGGAACGTATCCCAAAGCGTGTGCCAGGCGACTGCCAGCCGAAAGGTACCAGCGTTGCTCGCGTCAGTCCGGCACGACCGTGCCGCACTGGTCCGCGCCCGAGCGTCCCGGTGAGCAGCGCGGTCCAAGCCGCATACCCCGCGGGCAAGCGAAGAGCGCGAACCAGCAGCACGAGCTCGGCGACGCCAATATTGTCGCGCGAAGCGATGAGCGCGGTGAGAGCGACAACCGCAGGTCTCGATCGCCGCAAAAACCCATGCCGCTGGCCAGACCGAACAGGAGCCCGGCCATCTCCGAGCGGTAACGCCAGTGTAAAAAAGACGAGTGGCGTGACGAGCTCAGCACTTTCCGCGATGAAACCCACGAGCAGGTCCGGATAAAAACCGAGTTGATGGTAGATATCCGATTCGAGCGTGTCGGCTTCGAGGATCCCCCATGCTCCGCCCCAGAGAACGTTGCAATCGACGTCACTCGGCGGGATCGGCTCGGGAAGAGGATGCTCGTAAGACCAGAGCACGAGCATGATCGAGACGAGGAATGCGCCGATCCGCCAGACGACTGAAACGAGAGATGCGGGTTCTTCGTCACGAGGGGCACAAGGCCGAGAGCAGCACAGAGGAGGACGCGACTGAAGAGAATCTGCAACCGTGCCCGCTGCGCCGATCGCGGGATCAGCATTGCCTGTTTCCCCTTGCCGTCGAGCGTTTGCAGCTCGAACCGAGGGTCGGTCCGCCGTCCCCGAGAGACCTGTGGACACCTGCAGAATGCGATCGGCATGACTGGCGAGTGGTTGGTGCCGAGCCTCGCGCAGCGCCCCAGCCTGAGCAAAGTCGTTTTCGACAGTCGTTCCGCTATTGGACCAGTGCGTACGAGGAAACTGGCAAAAATGCGACGACCAGTCGCTCGTGGAGCGAGGCAGCGGCTCTGCTGCCGACACAGCGCGAACGGTCGTTCCTGGTCACGACGTGTCCCGGCGGTCGATCGGGGGAGCGGCGGCCACGTCTCGTCGCGGGGTGCGGACACAGGGGTGGTAGGCACCAGGTTTCGACAGCAGCTGGTCGAGGTGTCGGGTACGGACGGTGGAGTCCGCAGTGGAAACGGTGGACGGCCCGCCTCGGCGGGCAGACTCGAGCAGGTCGTGCGACGGTCCAGCCAGGCGGCTTCAGTGGCGGGAGAGGAGCGCGACGATCGTCTGCTCGACCTCGGGTGGGAGTTCCAACGCGAACCCTTCGGGGGTGAGAAGATGGCCGTTCTCGGTGTGTCCGCTGGCCACCGGGACGAGTTCGCCGCCCTCCAGGCGCCAGAGCGTGAAACCGGCCTCGATCTTCCCGTGATAGGGGAGAATCTCCAACACGTAACCGTCACCGGAGAGCGTGACCGGTCGAAAACGGTGCTTCTTGAGCTGGTCGAGCAAGCGCGCAGCGAGCTTGTTCACGAACCGCGTGCTCCTTCACGAGTCGGTCGACGATCGGGTCCAGGTGCGGCCGGTAACGAGGCCGCTCTCGCCGCCGCAGCCCCGCTAGGCTCACCCATTGTACCGTCTCGGGGCGAGCAGAGCGCCCTCGGGCAGCGCGGCGGGCGACGAAGGAGACAGGCGCGCGATCTTCCTCGAAGTCCAGCGCTGTGGCACGGCTCGACTGGTCACGTCGTGCTCGTGGGGTCGGATTCTGGTGGATCGCTCGCCGCACCGTCGGCAGTTGGTGTCGCTGCCAGCCGATCCCGCACCGCCGTCGTCAGGTCGACACCGGTCACCGCGCTGAACCCCTCGACGAGTTGCTGGACGATGACCGGGAGCTGCGTCGCGTAGCGCCCGAGTGCGCTCGTGCCATCGCCTCCCGTGCCAGCGTCGAACACGACCACCCGCTCGACTTGCGCCAAGGGGCGTGCCGCGGCTTCGACGACTTTGGGGAGCTGCTCGACGAAGGCTTGATACATCAGCAACTGCATCGCGATGGGGCCGTATTGATTGAGGGCCTGGGCGAGCGCGCGCTTGCCATCAGCTTCGGCGAGGAGAGCAGCGCGTTGGCCCTCGGCTTGGGCGAAGAGTTCGGCCTGGAGGGCTTCAGCCAGTGCCTTTTTGGCTTCCGCTTCGGCTTGACCGATTTGGCGGATGCGAGCGGCTTCCCCAGCGCCCACCAGTTCCCGCTCGCGGGCTTCCGCTTCCGCCCGGACGACCTGAGCCTGGCGTTCTCCCTCGGCCCGCAGGATGGTGGCCTCTCGCTCCGCCTCAGCGCGGATGATGGTGGCGCGTCGTTCCGCTTCAGCGCTCTTGAGGACGGTCGCTTCCAATTCCTTCTCGCGACGGCGGGCTTCCGTCTCCTGGACGGCGATCGCCGCCTCCGTGCGAGCCAGTTCGACCTGTTGCTCGGCCACGACAACTTGGCGCCGTGCCTCGGCCTCGGCGAGGGGACCAGCTTGGGCCGCGCGGGCGCGCTCGGCTCGCACCTCTGCCTCGTAACGGGCCTTGCGCACTTCCGCTTCCTTTTGCGCTGCGGCGATTTCCGCCTCAGCCATGGCTTCGGCGATGGCAGCCTGTTGGAGCGCTTGTGCCCGCCGGACCCGTGCGTCGCGCTCGGCTTCCGCTTTGCCGACCTCGGCATCGCGCTTGACCTCGGCGGTCCGCCGCTGACCGAGCGCATCCAAGTAGCCCTGCGGGTCGCTGATCTGTTGGATGGTCAGGACATCGATCTCGATTCCCATGCGGGAGAGATCCTGCGCCGACTCGGCGGCGAGGCGCTGCGCGAAGGCTTGCCGGTCGGCGTTGATCTGCTCGACCGTCAGGGTGCCGAGGATCGAGCGCAAGTGCCCTTCCAGGGTCTGGAAGATGACGCTCCGGATCTGGTCTTGCTCCATACCGAGGAAGCGCTCGATCGCGTTCATCAGCATCTGGTCGTCGGAACCGATCTTGACGTTGGCGACGGCGTCGACCGAGACCGGGACACCTTCCTTGGTATAGGCGGAGGCGATCTTGAGGGGGATGGTCATGACGTTGAGGGAGAGGAAGTCGACGCGCTCGAGAATCGGGATACGGATACTCGAGCCGCCTTTGATCAGGCGATAGCCCACGATGCGCCGTTCCCCAGTCGTCGGGTCGACGATGGTGCGCCGGCGTCCGGAGAAAACGGCGACCATGTTGGGCGGCACCTTGATGATGTTGCGGCTGACGATCGCGAGGAGCGCGACGAACGCGAGAAAGACGAGCAGGACGGCGAAGAGTGCCTGGAAGACATCGGGGAGAGGGAAATTCATCGGGACTCTCCTCTCGCGTCAGGGCCCTCGACAGCAGTCGCGTGCTGCAGGGGATCGACCAAAAGGACGGTTCCAGTCAAGCCGCTGACACGGACCAGCTGACCAGCGGGGATCGCCATTCCGCGAGAGCTGCGGGCGAGATACTGGCGAGTTCCGGTCGGACTACTGATCACGACGTAGCCCGGTTGGTCGGCCGCGATCGGGACGGTCACTTCGCCGGTGCGACCGAGGAGATCCTGGAGCGAGAATTCGGTGGTCGCCTGTTGCCGGTAGAGGAGAGCGACGAGCAACCAAGCGGCCAGACCGAAGGCGAGACCACTGCCTGCAGCGACGAGGGCGCCCCAGAGGACCGGTACACGGAAGAAGGTCATGAGGAGCCCGGTCGCACCGAAGGCAGTCAGCGCGACGGCGATCACTTTGCCGTTGAAGGGCCCGACGCCGTCGTCACCGACGTCGAAGATGTCCGCGATCTCGCCGACGAGAACAGTGAGCGCCAGGAAGGCGAGACCGACCAGTGCGATGACGAGATAGGCGATCGCGAGCACGCTCACCGCAAAAGCTCCCGAATCGGC
>DAOTYK010000181.1:0-3896 GCA_034434855.1 Thermomicrobium sp. | reverse complement strand
CTGCGGTTCCCAGCGCGACGGACGGCACCGATGGCTCCAGCGAGTCGACGCGGTCGACAGGTCGCTCAGTCCGCCGGCTGGGGGACGCGGTCGAGCAGTGTCCGCTCGAGCGCGAGGCGGTCGCTCAGCGGCGCCAGCACGTCGCGGAGTACCGGTCCTGCCCGGCCGCTCGCCTGCGCCGAGACCGAGGCGACCGTCTCACCGGAGACGAGCACGAGCGTGAGTTCGTGCGACCGCAGCGACTCGACTGGAACGGCGACAGCCCGCTGGGCAGCTGGCAGCGCCTCGGCCGCCAACTCGTCGGTCACCAGGCTCCGCCCCCGGAGCTGGTCTAGCTCCTGACCGGTCACCGCGCGACGGACGACGAGGGGCCAGCCGTCGACCGCGACGACCGTTCCCTCGGTCAGACCGGCACGCGCGAGTTCCGCAGCGTTCTGGGTGGCGAGCGCGTCAGCCACCGCCGCTCCGCTTTTGGCGGCGGCGAAGCGGTAGAGCGTCACGGCGACGTGCAGCCGCTCGACGTCGGGCTGTCGCTGGCCGGCCAGCTGCCAGACGACCCGCTCCGTCGCGCTAGGCGCTCGCCGTGGCCGGAGCCACCCCGGAGAGCGGGAACGCGGCGACCGGCTCGACCGGAGCAGCTTCGAGGCGCCAACCAGCCGGGGACACCGGCGGGGCCAGCAGGTCCGCGAGCGGCCGGCTGGTCCCGCCCCGGGCCGCTGTCCAGTACCAGCCGAACGCCAGTGCCAGGACGAGCAGGCCGGCGACCGCTACGATGCGAGACAGTCTCTCGCTCCGGCTCTCTCCGCTGGTAAACCCGCGGATGACGCAGCTCCTCTCCGCTCAGCCGATCCACCTCGTGGCTCGGTCGTTCGCCGCGGACCATGCTCCAGAACGCTGAGCGAGACGAGGAATCGTGTAGAGCCGAGACTTCGGCAGGAGCGAGACGTTCCGCTGCGTGCCACCGGAATCGGTCCAGCTCCACTGGGAAATGCACCCATGGTCGCTCCCGCAGGTCGCGGCATCGTCCCCTGGACCGACATCATGCTGGTGATGCCCATACTGGCCGGGGAAGAATGCATCGTATTCGGCGAAAGGGCAGACCGATCCGGTCACCTGGTCCACACGGTACGCGGAAGTGACGACCCACGAGCCAGCGCTGACCGAGAGCGGCGGGAAGAGACCGATCCCGAGTACGAGCGAAGGGACGAGGAGTGGCCGACGGGCAGAAGACGACCGGTCGCCCACGCGACATCTCGGTGCTCGCCACATGACGTGCCCCTTTCCTGCACTCACGAACTGACCGAGCGATATTTCTCGCAGGAGCCTACCAGAGAGAGTTGTCGAGACTCCTGACAGTCGATCCCGAACCGTGGTGTGCCGAGCGGCGAGCCGAACCGGGGAGCTCCTCCGGTAATGCGGCAGGGTGCGCGGTCACGAGAGCCGGTGTCGGCTGCTGGTCAGGCAGGAGCGTTCACCGATCGAAAGCAGCGGCGTACCAGTGCCCGGACAGGCAGAGCGAGAACCGAACGATCGCCCCTTGCCGAGACAAGCAGCGACGCGAACGCGGGGCAACGTGGGCCCGCCGCTCGACGGCGGTCGAGCGCACCGGCAGGTCGCGCTGGTGCCGGCCGATCAAAGGCGGTCGGACGACCGGCTTTCGACCAGCTGGGCGACGCTGCTCAGGGCACCAAGGCGACTCGGCTTTCGACTTCGCCCGCGCGCAACCGTTCGACCCAGGTCAGGATCTCGTCCAGCGGGTGCGTCTCGACGCGAGGCCGGATGATGCCGCGGGCGATGAGGTCGAGGACCGTCGCGAGCTCCTGCCGAGTACCCCAAAACGAGCCGAGGATGGCGATCTCGTCGGCGACATCGCGGAGCCCGAGGAGCGGGCCACCGACGCTGCCCAAGCCGACCAGGACGACGCGTCCACCGCGAGCGACCAGCTGCTGGGCGAGGAGCTTGGTCTGGTCGTTGCCGACGAAATCGGCGACGAGCGTGATGGGTCGATCGAGGGGCGGGTGTTGCGGATCGAGCTGGCGGCTGTCGAGGGCGACGGCTGCGCCGTGCTGGCGAGCCAGTTCGAGTTTCCGCTCCTGGATGTCGAGGGCCAGGACGACCGCACCGAAGGCGCTAGCGATCTGCACGGCATGGAGGCCCAAGCCCCCGACACCGATGATGGCGACTCCCTCGCCGGGTTGGAGACGGCCGACGGTGAGCAGGGCGTGATAGGACGTGAGGATCGCGTCGGTCGCGATAGCTGCGGCAGCATCGGACACGGAGTCCGGAACGGCAACCAGTGCCTGTGCGGGGACGGCCACGAAGTCGGCGTACCCACCGTCGCGGGCGATTCCCATCCACCGGCTATTGATGCACAGGTTGTCGCGACCGGCGCGGCAATAGGCGCAGTTGCCGCAACCGACTGGACCGAAGACAGCGTAGCGGTGGCCGATTTCGATCCCGCTGACCCCCTCGCCGAGCTCGACCACTTCACCGCAGATCTCGTGGCCGAGCGTGAGCGGTGCTGGAACCGGGTAACCGCCGAGTTCATCGAAGATGATGTGGAGGTCGGAGTGGCACAGGCCAGCCGCTCGGACGCGCAGGAGCACTTCACCGCGCTCAGGAAAGGGGCGCTCGATCTCGACGAGACGGAAATCGTGGGGACCGAAATAGCGGGCTGCTCGCATGGCGCTCCCTCCCTTCCCGGGCTGGCGGCTAACGTCAGCGCATCTCGCGACTCATTGGCACATCAGTCGTATCCTTGCCTGCATTCTACCAACACGCTCTCGCGCCGAGCGCGACGATTCCGTGAACAGATCATCTCTTTCTGCTGGGGGCTTCTCTCGTCCTGAGCCCAGACACCTTGCCGGGTAGCTCGTCGTCGCTGCCGCGCGGGTGGGAATGCTTTCACACTTTCCACCGCGGGTGATCCTGCGCGCTCGACGACGACCGCTCCGGCGAGTCTTTCTCCCTTGTGGCAACGACAGGCAGTCGGTCGGGTAGGAGCACGGGACGACCTCCCGAGTGTGCTGGTCGCCGACCGCGAGCGAGTCGTTTGTCGGGCTTCGCCACTCTCATTCCGGGGAAACTGTCGCATGATGCCAGCGAGCCGTCACCTTGGCGCACGGTCGGTGGCTCTGCTATACTGCAAGTGCACGCGCGTGCAGGCGGACGCCGGATGAAACAAAGATTAGGTAGAACACAAGGGGGACGCGATGAGGCGATCGATCACCGTCATCATGATCATAGCGGCGCTCGCGGCCGTGCCATTGACTGTGGCGGCTGCGGGTCACGAAAAAGCGCGGCTCACCGTGGTGCATGGTGTCCCGGACCTGGTCGTGGATGTCTACGCCAACGATGCGAAGGTGTTGTCCGATTTCACCTTCGGCACCGTCACTGATCCGTTGGCGCTCGATCCCGGTACCTACAAGCTTGCGATCCGGCCGGCTGGGGCTGACCCGGCGAGCGCTCCGGTTCTCTCGGCGGAAGCGACGTTGGCCGCCGGCCAGAACGCCTCGGTCGTCGCTCACCTGGATGCCAACGGGCAACCGCGTCTGAGCATCTTCGTCAACGACACCTCGACGGTAGCGAGCGGCAAGGGGCGCCTCATCGTCCGACACACCGCCCAGGCTCCGGCGGTGGACGTGCGGGCTGGTGGTGCGGTCGTGTTCGCGAACCTGGCCAATCCGAACGAAGCGAAGGCGGATGTCGATGCCGCGACCTACTCGGTCGACCTGGCGCCGGCTGGGCAGGCACAAGCGGTCTTCGGACCGGTCGACTTGCCGGTCGCAGCTGGAGCGGCGACGATCGTCTATGCCATCGGTTCGATCGAGGGGGGATCTTTCCGGCTGGTGACCCAGGTGATCACCGGTCTGGGTGCTCCACCGAGTCATGTCGGG
>DAOTYK010000180.1:0-2460 GCA_034434855.1 Thermomicrobium sp. | reverse complement strand
AAAGCGATCAGCTCAGCCCGCCGGAGATCGCGCTCGGTCACACGCTCTAAGTCCGCATAGAAGGCTGGAGCCCCGGCCAGTTGGACCTGGAGATCGGTCGGGACGATCGCTGCCTGAATCTCGTCCAAGACCCGCTGCGCTTCTTCCGGTTGCAAGTCCAACTCGATCACCGCGTAGGCGAGCGAAGCATCCGGTGCGATTTGGCTCGGGTTTTCGGTGAACCAGCGAATCCCGGTCACGTGGGGAATCGAGGGAACAGCGCTCAGGGCGCGCTGAGCTTGCTCGACGAAGACGGGATCGGAGGGAGACAGCGTCGGATGCGAGAAGAGGACGAGCAGTGAGCTCGGACTGTAGCGGGGGATCCGCTCGCGAAGGAGTTCGCGCGTCCAGGCAGCTTCTGTGTGCGGACTGGAAAAACCACCGACTTCGAGTCGACCAGTCACGCGGGGTAAGGTGGGAAGGACCGCCAGAACAGCGATAAGCCAGAATGCGAGCATGATCCAGCGGTAGCGAAAGGAAAATCGGCCGATGCGCTCGAACACTATTGTCCCTCCTGGCGACGGGTGCAGCCCGCGCCGGATGAGTTGTACCAAAGCCCCGTACGGGGAACCAGCTCGGTTACGAGGGGGTGGTGAGACGGTGCGGCGCGCGCTCGGTGCGGAGTTCGGCGATATCGTGTAGCTGATCGACGAGCCAGCGGCGGAGATCGTGCTCGAGAACGTGGCGGCGCAACTGTTCTGCCCGCCAGGCCCGTTCTGCGGCGGGCATCGTCAGCCCCTGCCAGAGGGCATCCGCTGTACCTTCGATATCCGCGGGCGAGACGGTCAATGCCCACTGCCCGAGTTGCTGGTACGCTCCGGCCCCCTCCGAGAGGATGAGGACTCCGTGGCGTTCGTTGAGCAGCGCTCCCTCCTTGGCCACCAGATTCATGCCGTCGAAGATCGCATTGACCAAGAGCACGTCGTAGAACTTCATCGCCGCGAGTGCGCGGGCATAGTCGTCACCGACGAAGAGATGGACTGGCTGCCAGTGGATCCCCTCGATCTCCGCAGCGTTCGCGTACTTGGCGTTGATGCGTCCGACAACCGCATTGATCTCGTCGAGGTAGTTGATGTACTCGGCAACCTCCATTCGTGTCGGGACGAGGAAAGCCAGGAAGTTGACGCGCCCGATCAACTCGGGATGCTTTTCGAGCAAGCGGTCGTACGCTAGGAAGCCGCGCACCACGTTCTTGCTCGGTTCGGCCCGATCGACCCGGATGATGGTGTATTCGTTGCGGAACGCCTCGAGGTATTCACGATGTCGGCGAGCATCCTCGCTTTCGGCGACGGCCCGGACCAGTTCGGGGTCGATCGAGATCGGATAGACGCGGACGCGAGTCGTGTGCCCGCGAAAGGTCACTTCGCGTCGCCGATAGTCGACTTCTGCTTCTGGCAAATTGGCATCGACCGTATTGAGGAAGCTCCGGGCGTGACGAGGCGTTTGGAATCCGACGATATCGTTGGCCAGCAGCCCCTCGCAGATCGCACGCCGCATGGGCAGTGGGAGCAATCGCCAGTAGTCCTGGTCTGGCCATGGGATATGGACGAAATGGTGCAGGAGCAAGTCAGGGCGCAACTCGCGGATGAAGGTCGGAGTGAGGTAGAGGTGATAGTCCTGCAAGAGCACGATGGGGTCGCGTGGGGCCGCGGCAGCGGCGGCCACCACCTCTTCAGCGAAGAGGCGATTGACCGCAACGTATCCCTCGTGCCAGGCTTGCCAGGTCTCGTGGTCGATGTCGGGAGCGCGAGGAGTGTCCCAGAGATAATGCTGCAGGAACCAGAGTAGGGGATTGGCGATCCGGTTGTAATAGCCACGGTACGCTTCGGTATCGGGCACGACGAAGCGTAGTCGGAAACCAGGCAGATCCGGTATCGTGAGGATCGCTTCCTGCCGTTGCCGCATTTCCTCCGCGATGACGCGATCAGTGGGAGTCATCGCACAGGCCACCCAAATGGCGTCGGCGAAGCGTGCGGCGGCACTCATAGCGGTAATGACTCCGCCTGTGCCCCGCTTCGTAGTGATCTCGCCGTCGTTGGTCTGGTGGAACTCGACCGGCCCGCGGTTCGAGACGATGATCAAGGTCGAGCGCTCGAGGAGCTCGCGCGCGTAGTCGGGGAGCTGCACGTCCAGCTGGCTATCCCGGTACTGCTCCGTTCGCTGGTGTGCCATAGTCGTCCTCCCCTCTGGTCGCCCTAACTGTGGACAGGTGGTAGAGACGTCGTACCTGGACCGGTCGTCGTTCCGACCGCTCCTCGGTGGCGCGTGCCGGTCGGTGACTAGCCAGATCCTAACATACGTGCCAGCCCGGGTGCAGGTCACGTGGGTAGGTCGTGGGTCCAGGCTCATTGGGTGTGCGCCGAGCGTAGACTCGGTGCTGTCCGAGAAAAAACGAGCGACCTGGGAAACTCCAGGTCGCCC
>DAOTYK010000179.1:0-1706 GCA_034434855.1 Thermomicrobium sp. | reverse complement strand
TCCATGCACCCGCCTGAGCACCAGCACACCCCAGCCAGCCTGCGGGCCGAGTACAAGCAGCGCGCGCTCGCCTGGGCACTCGGCATCACGCTGGTCTTCATGGGGGCGGAGGCGATCGGCGGGTGGCTGGCTGGCTCGCTGGCACTCCTGGCCGATGCCGCCCACATGGCGACCGATGCGGCAGCGCTCGGGCTGGCGCTGTTCGCCAGTTGGCTGGCGCGTCGACCAGCCACGCCGGCGCGCTCCTATGGCTTCTACCGGGCCGAGGTGCTGGCCGCGCTGGCCAATGCCGCCTTCCTCATGCTGGTTTGTGCCGGCATCTTTTGGGAAGCGTTCCAGCGCCTGCTCCATCCTCGGCCGGTCGATGCGCCGCTGATGCTCGCCATCGCACTCGCTGGGCTGGCCGCCAATGGCGCAGCAGCGTGGGTGCTGTCGCGCGGCGCGCTGCACCGCCACGACGTCAACCTGCGGAGTGCCTTCCTGCACGTCGTCGGTGACCTGCTCGGCTCGGTCGCCGCCATCGCCGCCGGCACGATCATCTGGCTCACTGGCTGGACGCCGGTCGATCCGCTGCTCTCGGCAGCCATCGGGTTGCTCGTCCTGCGCTCGGCCTGGCGCGTGCTGTGGGACTCGGTCGAGGTCCTGCTGGAAGCCACTCCGGCTCACCTCGATCCAGGAGCGATCCGGGCCGCCATGCGCACCGTCCCTGGCGTCGTCGATGTGCACGATCTCCATGTCTGGACGGTCACCAGCGGCTTCGTCGCGCTGAGCGGACACGTCGAAGTGAACGAGACACGCCCCTGGCCAGCGGTGCTCCTCGATCTCGCCCAGGTCCTACGTGACCGCTTCGGGATCCTGCACGTGACGCTCCAACCCGAGCAACCGGCTGGGCTCCCGGAAGCGTTCCGCGGCTGCTCGCTCGATTCACCGGAAGGCCTGCGCAGCTGCCTCCTGCCGCTGACCGAGGAGACCGCCACGACCCAGCGTTGACGCCTGCGGCTGACCCGGAACGACCGCCAGTGACGATACGAGAGCAGACGAGGCGTGCTGAGTTGGCAGCCCCGGGACGATCGCTTGCAGGATCCGGTCGTTTCGTTACAATGCGTACAGTGACGAGCGGCACAACAGGCGAAGCGGAGGACGAGGGTGAGCGCAGCAGAGACCGTCAAGTTCGTGTTGACCGAGGCCGATCTCCCGACGCACTGGTACAACCTGGCCGCCGATCTCCCCACGCTTCCCCCACCACCCATCCACCCAGCGACCGGGGAACCGGTGGGTCCGGCCGATCTCGAACCGCTCTTTCCGATGGAGCTCATCCTCCAGGAAGTGAGCCGCGAGCGCTGGATCGAGATCCCCGGGCCGGTCCTCGACGTCTACCGACTCTGGCGACCGACGCCCCTCTTCCGAGCCCGCCGGCTCGAGCGCGTGCTCGGCACACCAGCGCGCATCTACTACAAGTACGAAGGGGTCAGCCCGGCTGGGAGCCACAAGCCGAACACCGCGGTCGCCCAGGCCTACTACAACAAGCAGGCCGGGGTGAAGCGGCTCACCACCGAAACAGGAGCGGGTCAGTGGGGAAGCTCGCTCGCGATGGCCTGCGCCTTCTTCGGTATCGAACTCAAGGTGTACATGGTGCGGGCCAGCTACCTCCAGAAGCCGTACCGGCGCATCCTGATGGAGACCTGGGGAGCCCAGTGCGTCCCCAG
>DAOTYK010000178.1:0-7639 GCA_034434855.1 Thermomicrobium sp. | reverse complement strand
CCGCGATGTGACCTGGGCGATCCGAACCCCAGAGATCGATCGGCTCGCCTCTCTGGTTTCGGCCCATCCGCCGGTCCGGCGGGCTCTCCTCCGCTTGCAGCGGGAGCTCGCGCGCAATGGGCGCGTGGTCATCGCTGGCCGGGATATCGGCACCGTGGTCATGCCGGAAGCTCCCGTGAAGATTTGGTTGCACGCATCTCTGGAAGAGCGGGCGCGACGGCGACAACGTGACTTGGCGCGACGTGGAATCGCGCGCTCGCTGGAGGAGATCGTCGCGGAATTGGCTGACCGTGATTACCGGGATGCGACGCGTGCCGTCGCCCCGATGCGTCCGGCTGCGGATGCGGTTATCATCGATACGGATGATCGTACCATCGACGAGGTCGTCGAAACGGTGCTCGCGGTCATCCGTGAGCGATGCGAGTGTGCGAACCATGGATCGGATTCCGCCGGAATGGCGCCTGTCGCGGCGCCGTAAGATCAAGACATGGATCTTCTTGACCGCACGCGTTTTCGTCGTGCCGCTTCTGCGTCTCCTCATCCGTTTTCGGATCGAGGGGTTAGAACACGTACCACGTGTCGGGCCGGCGCTCGTCGCAGCGAATCATCTGCACAATGCCGACCCCGTCTTGATCATCGCCGCGTTTCCCCGCCCGGTCCTCTTCATGGCCAAGCGGGAACTCTTCGGTGTCCCGGTCATCCGCTGGTTCGTGCGGCAATCCGGTGCGTTCCCGGTCGATCGCGGACGACCGGATCGTCAGGCGTTGCGGCATGCTGAACGGCTCCTGCATGAGGGGATGCTAGTCGGGATTTTCCCCGAGGGGACGAGGAGCGTGACCGGTACCCTACAGCCACCACACCCGGGGGTAGGGTTGTTGATCCGGCGCAATCCGTCCGTACCGGTTCTCCCGGTGGCGATCTGGGGAACCGAGGTCCTGCCTTTCAATGGTGCCAAGGGGCGACGACCGCTGCGCGGCTGGCCACGCGTGACCGTACGGATCGGTGCTCCGGTGACGATCGCCTTACAGACGCCTGAGGGCCGCGAGCGATCGCCCGAGGAGCTGGCTGACGAAGTGATGCTCGCGATCGCGCGTCTCCTCCCCGACCGGTATCGCGGTGTCTATCGTGATCGGTTGGCGCTTGTACCGTCGAGTCTCGTGGGCGTGCCGGCCGGGGAGCCGGGTCGAGTCGGGTGAGTTGGCTCCGCTGCAGGGTGACATCGGCCGATGCTGCTGGCACTGCTTGCTACTCGTTGCCGAGCAACCGGCAGGCGGGCGAATCAGCGGAACAGCCAAGGCTGGGGTACAGCCTCCTCATCCTCCGTGGACGTTACCCGTGATCGTGTCCGCAGCGTGAGCACTCGTGGAGCCTCTTAGGCGGAGATGGAGAACGAGTCGACGGGAACCACAAAGATTCTCGTCACGATACCAGTTCGACGGTCGTCGAGTGAGGAGCTAGTTCGTCTGGAGGATCGCAAGCGTGCACTGCCCCGGGGCAGCGGCGCGACTCTTGGTCGCTCTGCTATCCGGCCCGCCATCGGTGCGCTGGTTGTGGCCGAGCACGCATGACCAGGTCGCGTCGGGAGCACCGATGCTCGATCGTCGTCAGGCGGACGGGTCGGCCCCTGGGGTGCGGCGCGCAACGTCGATTCGCGATGCTGCGATTCCGACTCGTGCTGACCGATCAGTGGTCTCGCCGCAACCGCCGTGCGATGCTTACCATGCCGGCAACGAGTGCGGCGAGTCCACCGACGACGATGGCTGTTCCGACTGGGTCGGGCCCGGGGAGGACCACTTTCCCGTCGTCGTAACTGAGGAAGAGTTGTCCCCATTTCGTCTGAAGCGCCTCTTTGACGCGCCGGCGTCCGTGCACTGGGTACCAATACACGTTGTGATAGACGTTGGAAGCGACATACGACCATGGGACGAGTGGCGAGCGCAAGAGAAGATTTTCCAGCGGCTTGAGTGGGCCGTGGTAAATCAGCTTCTGGCCGCGGCTCGCGAACGTGTCGCCCGCGACGAAGCCCCATGATTCGTTGGAAATGTCCTCACCGATGACTTCGATCTCGCGTGGGTCACCGATTCCCAACCCCCGTTCGTGCGCGATGCGAATGAACGGTATGGACAGCGGATCGAATCCCTGCAACTTGGCGCTGATGGCGTCGATGGCGACTTGGTCAGCACTCGCCAGAATGATGTCCTTCTCATGAGGACGCATCGCTCGGGGTCCTGGGCCATCCCCCGCGAAGGTTCCATCCATCACTGCGAAGATGCCAGGGTGGATCTCTTGTTGGATCGTCAAAAGATCGACGAGGGTCTCGTGAATGACCGCGTGGGTCCAGTGGCGTCGCTCGTTGAGGAGTCCACCGAATGCGTTCTTCATCGCGCCGGTGATCGTGGTGAAGACGTGCGTCTTCACGGTCGGAAGGTGGATGATATTTCGTCCGATGAAGAGCTTGGGGATACGGATCCCTTCCGGGAAAATCTTGTGCAGGACCAGGAGTTCACCCTTCGGCTCATAGGGTACCCACTCGACGTGCGGCTCGTACAGGTGAACGTTTTCGACGCTGTACTTGTCGACGACGTATTTGTGCTTGTTGTTCCGTTCGCCCTTGTAGGCATCGACGACGACCGTTCGGTTGTGGGCGGCAATGAGATGCCCATATCCGTCAGCCTTCAAGCGACGGATAACTCCCTCGAGTTGCCAAGGAGTCGTCGAGCAGCCGGGATACCACGTATCCCAAGTGATGTTGATCTTGAGAATCGTCTCGCGATCGCGCGGTAATGCCTCGCGGTAACCGGCCATGAGCATCGCTCGCCCGATGTCGGCGAGGACCGTCTCTGGAGTCGTGCGGAGGACTGCGACTTTGCCCTTTCCAGGAAAGTCAGCCATGAGCCATGCCTCCAGTCTCACGGTAGGGATCGTAGCACGCGGTGGCAGTGGTTGCCACTCGTCAGAACGTCCCTTGTCCGTACAGTCTCCGACCTGCTACGATGTGCCCAGTAGTCAGAGACCGGTGGGTCGAGAAGGACGACGCGGGGGCTGCGTTGGCCAGGGTATGGCTTTGTCTTGTGGTCATCCTGGGTGGGTGGTTCGCTGCTCCAGTGGGCCAGGTGCTTGCCGACACAGAGACGCCCTCGATCGTCGCCGCAGCGGCGATCGCGATCGAGGCCAAAAGCGGGCGCGTGCTCTATGCCAAAGAGCCGGACACTCCGCGTGCCCCGGCGAGCCTGACGAAGCTGGCCACCGCGTTGACTGCTGTCGACTTGGCGCCCTTGGACACAGTTTTGACAGTACAGGCACAGGACCTGGTGGGCGAATCGTCGATGGGGCTCCGTCCTGGCGAGCAGATTACGCTCGAGGCGGCGCTCTATGGGCTGCTCTTGGCCTCAGGAAACGATGCCGCGATGACGATCGCTCGGAACTTGAGCAGGCTGTCAGGAGATACTGCGGAAGGTGCAGTCAACCGCTTCGTCAAACAGATGAACCTCATGGCACAACGGCTCGGATTGGAACGGACGTCCTTCCGCAATCCGCACGGACTCGATCAGGAAGGTCATGTGACGACTGCGCGCGACCTCGCGCTTCTCACCCGTGCTGTCCTGCAGCGCCCGGAACTTCGCCGGATACTGCAAACTCCATCCTATGACGATGGGGTGCACGCAGTACAAACGACTAACCGCCTGCTCGGTCGCTATCCGGGTTTGATCGGTGGCAAAACGGGGATTACCGAGGCGGCCGGGTACTCGCTCATCGAGGCGGCCGAACGGGACGGCACGACGGTGATCGTCGTCGTGCTGGGGAGTACGCGCGATGCCTGGTACGCCGATGCTGTCCAGCTGCTGGACTATGCATTCGCTCAGCTCGCACACCTCCCAGCGACTGGGTCGGCGGGCTCTGACGGTGAGGCGGGCGAAAGAGCCAACTCGGCTGGTCGAACCGCCGGAGACGCTGCGGTTTCTGTTGGGGAGCCGCACGCCCTGATCCTCAAGGCTCCTCCTCCGCTGCCCGGATCGAACGAGCTGTGGTTCTGGCCGGCTTCGGCAGTGACGACTGCTTTTGCAGCAGGTGTCCTCGCCAGTGGGTTTCCGGCGATCATGGCCGTGGTCTTCGCGCGCCGTCGAGCCGGGCGGCGCTCCACCCTCGATCGTCGGCAGCGACCTGCGGCGCAACTGGGTCCGCGCCATGTCCGACCAGCGAGAGTGAGAAATGATCGGCATCGCTCGGCTGTTTTATGGGCACGAGACGAAGGGACGCAAGACGCACGCGGACGGATCGTCCCGTTCGATCCAGTCGTACACGTGGCACAACGGGCGGTGCGTGCAGCTCGTCGTGGGGATATTGCTGTGGCAGAGCATGAATTTTTGCACGCCTTACGTATGAATCCGAACTTCGATCTCACGCGCACTCCGGAATTCTGGACACTGTCACCAGCTGGGATCATCGCTGCTGCCCAGGCGTACCGGCGTGTCGGTCGTCTGCGCGATGCGCGGACACTGTTGACAGTGGCGCGGCTCAGCTTCGGCGATCTGCCGGCGATCCGTACCGCCCTCGCCGAACTCTCCGAGACGACCAGTTCGTCCCAGCTTGTCATCGGTCGATTCTCGCAGCGATTCGAGACTTGATACGATTCGTATCAGCTGGTATACTCTGCCCGAGTGCAGGAGGAGAGGCACGCGGGAGGTTGCGATGCGCCGATCCGAGCCGCTCTACGTTATCAGTGTCGCTGCGCGGTTGCTCGAGCTGCATCCGCAAACACTGCGGAAGTACGAGCGCGAGGGTTTCGTGACTCCATCGCGGACACGTGGCAACCTGCGACTCTATTCGGCCGAGGACCTCGAACGTCTGCGGCAGGTCAAGTACCTGGTAGAGGAACGAGGTGTCAATCTGGCTGGAGTGCAGCTCGCGCTCGCGCTCACCGAGCAGCTTCAGCGGCTGCGGGAGCGGTGCCTGGCGATTTCGGAGCAGTATGACCGGGTTTTCGATTCGGTGGTCGCCGAGATCGACAGCATGTTGCAGTTGCTCGGCTCCACTCCGGAGTCGTGATCGCGTCGCCTCTCGTCCACGCTAAAAAACGTTCGAGGAAGGGAATGATGGGACGACCACAATTCACCGAAAAGGCTCAAGAGGCATTGGTGACGGCGCAGCGGACTGCCGCTGAACGGCAAAACAGTCAGCTCGACGTCGAACATCTGCTGTATGCGCTGGTGACCCAGCATGATGGTGTCGTGCCGCAGGTCTTGTTGCGCCTGCAACTCGACCCACGCCGAGTAGGGCAGGAACTCGAACGGGTTTTGGAAACGTTGCCGCGCCTGCAATATGCCGCTGAGCCGACGGTCTCACCGGTGCTGCGGCGTGTCCTGGAGCGTGCCCAAAGCGAAGCCCAGAGTTTTGGGGACCAATACATCAGTACGGAGCACTTGTTGCTCGCTGCGCTGGATGCGGCCCCGCGGTCGCCAGCTGTCCAGGCGTTGGCACGATTGGGCGTCCAGCGTGAGCGAGTCCTGGAGGCGTTGAGCCAGATCCGCGGAGCACAGCGGGTGACGTCTCCCAACCCCGAGTCGACCTACCAGGCGCTGGAACGGTATGGCCGTGATCTCACAGCACTGGCGCGGCAGGGTAAGCTCGACCCGGTCATCGGTCGCGACGATGAGATCCGCCGCGTCATCCAGGTGCTGCTGCGGCGTACCAAGAACAACCCGGTTCTGATCGGTGAACCGGGTGTGGGCAAGACTGCGATCGTGGAAGGGTTAGCCCAACGGATCGTGCGGGGTGACGTACCAGAAGGATTGCGCGAGAAGCGCATCGTCCAGCTCGACCTGGCGGCGATGCTCGCTGGTGCGAAGTACCGAGGCGAGTTCGAGGAGCGCCTGAAGGCAGTGCTCGACGAGATCCGCGCGTCGGAAGGCGAGATCATCGTCTTCATCGACGAGGTCCACACGGTGGTCGGTGCGGGAGCCGCCGAAGGCGCGATGGACGCCGCCAACATGCTGAAGCCGATGCTGGCGCGTGGTGAGCTCCACGCGATCGGCGCGACGACGCTCGACGAGTATCGGAAGCATATCGAGAAGGATCCCGCGTTGGAGCGTCGGTTCCAGCCGGTCTATGTCGATGAGCCCTCGGTCGAGGATACGATCAGCATCCTGCGTGGCTTGCGCGAGCGCTACGAACTCCATCATAAGGTGCGCATCCTCGATTCGGCGCTGGTTGCGGCGGCAGTCCTTTCGCACCGGTACATCACGAATCGGTTCCTGCCGGACAAGGCGATCGACCTCGTGGATGAGGCAGCCGCTCGTCTGCGGATGGAGATCACGAGCATGCCGGCGGAGCTGGACGAGCTGACGCGGCGGATCACCCAACTGGAGATCGAGCGGGAAGCGTTGCGCAAAGAACGAGACGAAGCATCCCGCCAGCGTTTGGCCGAACTGGAGCGGGAGTTGGCGAATCTGCGCGAGCAGGAGCAGGTCCTCCGCTCGCAGTGGGAGCAGGAGCGCCAGGCACTGGAGCGGATCAACGCGCTCAAGGAGCAGATCGAGCAGACGCGGATCGAGATCGAACAAGCGCTGCGAGTGGCGGATTACACTCGTGCCTCGGAGCTCCAGTATGGACGGTTGGTCGAGCTGGAACGACAGTTGCGCGAGGAGGAGCGGCGACTCGCGGAAGTGCAGCGCCAGGGTCGGCTGCTCAAGGAAGAGGTCGATGCCGACGATATCGCGGAAATCGTGAGCAAGTGGACGGGTATTCCGGTCGCCAAGCTAATGGAAAGCGAGATGGAGAAGCTCGTCCACATGGAAGAGCGGTTGCACGAGCGTGTCGTCGGTCAAGACGAGGCGGTCCGGGCGGTCTCCAATGCGATTCGACGGGCGCGGGCTGGTCTCCAAGATCCGAACCGTCCGCTGGGAAGCTTCATCTTCCTCGGCCCGACTGGCGTTGGAAAGACGGAGTTGGCGCGGGCGCTCGCCGAGTTCCTGTTCGACGACGAGCGGGCGATGGTACGGATCGACATGTCGGAATACCAGGAGCGACACACGGTGTCGCGCTTGATCGGTGCCCCGCCCGGCTACGTGGGCTACGAAGAAGGCGGCCAGTTGACGGAGGCAGTGCGTCGGCGACCGTATTCGGTGGTGCTTTTCGACGAGATCGAAAAGGCCCATCCGGAAGTCTTCAATGTTCTTCTCCAGGTGCTGGACGATGGCCGACTGACCGACGGGCAAGGGCGCACCGTCGATTTCCGAAACACGGTCATCATCATGACCAGCAACCTCGGATCGGAGTACATTCAGGCGCTGCTTCCGCACCGTGAGGAGGAAGCGTACGAGCGGGTGATGCAGGCGGTGCGCGCGCACTTCCGGCCGGAGTTCCTCAATCGGATCGACGAGATCATCATGTTCCGGCCGCTGACGCGCGAGCAGCTCTCGCAGATCGTGGACATCCAGTTGCGCCAGGTGCGCCAGCGCTTGAAGCAGCGCAACATCGCACTGCAGGTCACGCTCCGAGCGAAGGAGTGGCTGGCGGAGCGAGGCTACGATCCGGTCTACGGAGCTCGTCCGCTCAAGCGGGTGATCCAGCGCGAACTCCTCGATCCGTTAGCGAACAAGCTCCTGCGTGGTGAGGTGCGGGACGGCGAGACGGTACTGGT
>DAOTYK010000177.1:0-2789 GCA_034434855.1 Thermomicrobium sp. | reverse complement strand
GTCTTGTTGATGGTCAGCTCGACCGGCTCACCCGCGAGGCGATCGAGTTCCACGACCGAGCCAGGGCGCAGACCGAGGATGTGCTTGATGCGCATGCGGGCCGAACCGAGTTCGGCAGTCAGCTCGACTTCGACGTCGCGCAAGAAATCGATGCTCTGGCGACCGTTGCCGATCGGTTGGTCGCGCAGGTCGACGAAGCGAGCTTCCTGGACCGGGGTTTCTGGGGGCCGAACGGAGCTCGGCTCCTGGCCGCGGTTCAGGGTGTCGTCACGGTCGGCCATAGGGCGGTGCCTCCTTCCTGATCGAGTTCCTCGTCGCGTGGCCATTCCTCGGTGAGCGTCCCAGCGATGCGTATCGCCAGGGAGCGCCCACGCTGACCGGGGAACGCGTAGAAGCACGGCTCGCTCTCGACATAAACTGCGAGGGGAAACGAGACGTCCTGGTCGAGTACGAGGACGTCGCCCGGCTCCAGCGCCAGCAGTTCCTGCACAGTGAGGCGAGCGCGACCGAGTTCCACCCGTACCTGGAGCGGGACTTCCTCGAGTTGCGCTGTGAGATCGGCGATCACCTGAGGGGAGGTCGCGCGCCGGGGGTTGGCAAAGAGGACCCGAGCATTGAGACGCGGCAAGACCGGCTCCAGGGTCGAGGCGGGCAGGACGACCGTGAAGGTTCCTTCGCTCTCGAACAAGCGTACCTGGTGTTGGACGAGCAAGACGATCTCGCTCGGCATCAGTCCCTGGATCTGCTGGCCGGAGAGGACGACCTCGCACGGCTGCGGATGGAGACGGATCACCTGTTCCCACGCGCCAGCCAACTCACCGAACAGGCCGTTCCCGAGTTCCCGGAGGAGCAGCAGCTCGATCTCGGTGATCGTCGTCGCCGTGAACGGTGGACGCTCCTCACCGGCGCCGCCGAGCATGCGGTCGACGAGACGCGAAGCGGTCGCGAAATCGATTTCGAAAATGATGCGGCCGACGAGCGGCTCGAGCTCAGCCAAGCAGAGGACGACCTGCGAAGGCAGGCGATCCAGGTAATCGCCGAGCGTCGTCTGCTCGATCTGCCCCAGTTCGCAGTGAACCGCCGAGCGGACCTGAGCAGAGAGATAGTTGGAGGCGAAACGGTCGAAGGCCTCGTGGATGCTCTGGATCGAGCGGATATGGTCTTTGGAGAACTTGTCCGGACGGCGGAAATCGTAGGGGATCGGCTTGCCGCGCTCGCGGCGAGCGGCCCGTGTCGTCGGTCGGGTGCGACTGAGCGACATGCGAGCCTCCTCACTGGATCACGAACTGGGTGAGATAGACCTCGGTGATTTTGTAGTCACCGAAAGCGGGCTGGAGCTTCTCGCGGAGTTCGTCCTTGAGGTGTTCTTTCCCTTCGGGTGTCGCGAGTTCGTCGACGGTCTTGGACGTGAGTACCATCGTCAGCGTATCCTGGATCTTGGGCCAGGAGTGTTCCAGTTCGGCGCGCAGCGGATCGGTGCTGCCACCGCCACCGCCACCACCATGACCGCCCCCTCCGCCTGCAGCGGTGAGACGCTCGTAGGTCTTTTGGTCGACGGCGACTTCGACGACGATTTCCGTCTTGAGATAGCGATAGCCACCGGGGTCAGCCAGATTGACGATCCGTTCACCGAGCGAGACGGTGAGGTGATGCTCGGCCGGTGCCGCCGACTTCCCTCCATCCCCGGACTGGTTGATGGTGATGTTCAGGACGAAGGGTGCTGCCCCCGCACCTCCCAGGAGAAAGAAACCGGCACCAGCGACCACCAGAACGAGCGGAATCGCGACCAGCAGAAGTCGTTTTGTGAGCAACCGTTTGATCATCCCCGTCTCCCTCGATCACGGGCCGCCGAGCGTCGGCTGGACGATCACGATATCGACTCGCCGGTTCTTGCGTCGCCCTTCCACCGTTTCGTTGGAGGCCCGAGGCCGAAACTCGCCATAGCCAGCGGCGCTGAGGCGTTGGGGCGGCAAGCCAGCCACATCGGTGAGATACCGCACCGTGTTGACGGCACGCATAGCCGAAAGCTCCCAATTGTCCGGGTACGAGCCGGGCGGAGGTGGGGTACTGTCCGTATGCCCCTCGACGCGGATCGGGTTGGGCAAAGGCTCGACGATGGTAGCGATCCCGTCCAGCACGCGCTGGGCCTCGGGACGGAGCTCAGCTTGGCCGGGTGGAAAGAGAATCGCATCGGAGAGATGGATGACGATCCCCTCGCTCGTCAGCTCGACCTCAGCACCCTGCCGGTCGAGACCGAGCCGAGTGAAGAGGGAAGCCACTTGCGCGCGCACACTCAGGTAGGCATTGAAACGGGGATCCTGCTCGAGAGGCGTGACCACCGACTGGCCAGGCGGCGGAGCGGTGAGCACATCCAGATTGAAGGCAGCCCGCAAGGAACTGGCCACCTGGCGAAACTTGGCCAAGTCGGCCTGCGAAATCGAGTACATGACGACGAAGAAGACCAGCAGCAGCGTGATGAGATCGGCATAGGTGATGAGCCAGCGTTCCAGGTTCTCGTGCTCGCCCTCATGATGCCGCTGGCGTCGTGCCATGGCCGATCACTCCCCACCCGGCGCCATCGCGCGCGCACCGGCGGGAGCGGCCTTCGGCTCGCTCGCGCGTGCCTGCGGTGGAAGGTGCACGAGGAGCTTTTCGCGGAGCATGCGCGGATTCTCGCCGGCCTGGATGCCCAGGATCCCCTCGATGATGAGCTGCCGTTCGGCAACTTCCTCCTTACTGCGGAGCTTGAGCTTGTTATGGATCGGCAACCAAAGGACATTCGCTGATGC
>DAOTYK010000176.1:0-2648 GCA_034434855.1 Thermomicrobium sp. | reverse complement strand
AGGGTACCGAGGTCAAGAAGGCGGGAGAGAAGCCGACGGACGAGTTCCTGCTCCAGAACATCAACTTCGATCTGGACGGCGTCAACATCCTGCCTTGAGAGCGGAAGACGGAAGGATGCACGGACGGGCGAGAGTCGAATGGCGCGTGTGCGCTGGGGCGACCCTCGCCCGTCGCCTGTGTGCACGGTCCTGAAGCATGGGAGCGACGATGGGCGGAGACGGAGCTGGGCGCATCGTGTTGGAAGCGCGCGGGATCACCAAGCGTTTCGGAACGGTCGTCGCCAACGATCACGTCGATCTCAGCATCCGGGCTGGCGAACTCCACGCCATTCTCGGCGAGAACGGCGCCGGCAAGACGACGCTCATGCGTATCCTCTTCGGGGAGCTCCAGCCGGACGAGGGTGAAATCTACCTGAACGGGCAGCGTGTCCACTTCCGCAGCCCGCGCGATGCGCTCCGCCACGGGATCGGAATGGTCCACCAGGAACGGAAGCTGATCCCGGCACACACCGCGTTGGAAAACATCGTGCTCGGTCACCCCAAGACGCGACCGATCCTGAACCTGAAAGAGGCCGAGCGTGACGTGCAGGCCCTCTGCGAGCGCTACGGTTTCCGCATCCCGCTGCACGCCAAAGTCTGGCAGCTCTCGGAGGGTGAGAAGCAGATCGTGGAGATCTTGAAAGAACTCTATCAGGGTGCGCGCATTTTGATCCTGGACGAGCCGACCTCCGTGCTCTCCCCGCCGGAAATCGTCAAGCTACTGGAATCGCTCACCAAGATGGCCAAGGAAGATCTGGCCGTCATCCCCTTCATCACGCACAAACTCCCGGTCGTGCTGGAGTACTGTGACCGGGTCACCATTCTACGCCGCGGCCGCGTCGTGGCAGAGATGGAGACACGCCACGCGACCGAGCAAACACTGGCTTCGGCGATGGTCGGGCGCGAGGTCATGCTCCAGCTGGAGCGAGTCGAGGTGCCTCTCGGTGAGCCAGTCGTGCAGGTGCAGGATCTGTGGGTACGCGACGACCGTGGCCTCTTCGCCGTGCAAGGGCTCTCCTTCGAGATCCGCGCGGGTGAGATCTTCGGCATCGCCGGTGTGGCGGGAAACGGCCAAGAGCCGCTGGCGGAAGCGTTGGCTGGCTTGCGGCCCGTCGAGCGAGGCTCGATCACGCTGAGTGGGCGAGACATCACGCGAGCGCCGGTGCTCGAGCGTTGGCGGCGCGGACTGGGTTACATTCCCACCGAGCGGCGCGACGTCGGATCGATCCCGAGCTTCTCGCTGGTCGACAACGTGCTGCTCAATTATCACTTCGAGCCGGAGTTCTCGCAGTGGGGCGTGCTGGCGACTGGTCGGGCTCGCGCCTTGACGGAGCAGATCCTCCAGGAATACGGCGTGGTCGCGGCTGGACCGGACGCGCCGGCTCGTTCGCTTTCTGGCGGGAACCTGCAGAAGGTGATCCTCGGGCGCGTTCTCTCGCGCCGACCGCGTTTTCTCATCGCGTGCCTACCGACACACGGGCTGGATGTGGGAGCAGCCGAGTTCGTCCAGCAACGCCTGCTGGACGCCAAGCGGGAAGGAATGGCGATCCTGTTGATCTCGGAAGACTTGGACGAGATCCTTGCGCTCAGCGACCGGATCGCGGCGATCTACGAGGGGCAATTCACTGGCATCGTGCCAGCGCGCGAGGCCACTAAGGAAGTCGTCGGTGAGTTGATGGCTGGACTGCGACGGGAGCGCGTATGAGGGCAGTCATCGGGAACTACGCGATACGGATCGAGCGACGCGCTGACCTGCGCTGGTGGCACACGGTCGTGGCCTCGGTTCTCGCGATCCTCGTCTCCCTCTTCCTGGTCGGCTTCGCCTTCCTTCGGGTGGGAGCTGACCCGCTCGAGGTCTATCGGGAGATCATCGCCTACGCGTTCGTGAGTTCCTTCGGTTTGCCACAGACGATCAACCGGGCGACGTTCGTCCTGCTGGCCGCCTTCGCATTGATCGTGCCGCTGCGGGCCGGTCTCTGGAACATCGGGATGCCCGGGCAGTTGTATGCCGCGACGCTCGCGGCCTTCGGGGTCGCCTATGCCTTCGGTGCCAAGGCGTCGGTGAACGCTCAGCTCGACGGAGCGATCGTCATCCCGCTGATGATCATCGCAGGTCTGATCGCGAGCGCGCTGTACGGCGCGATCGCGGGATTCCTGCGCGGACGTCTCCAAGTGAACGAGATCGTCACGACGATGATGCTCAACTGGGCCATGCTCTGGATCGTCGCCCACATGATCCGCGAAGGTGGCCCCTTCATGGGTCGGACAGCGGAAGGCGAGGGGTTCACCTTACCCACTGCGATCCGCATTCCCCAGATACTCGGTCTGCCGCTGACCGTCTACGCGGCGGTGCTCCTCGCGCTCGTTTTGACCTGGTTCCTGGCCAAGACGACGCTGGGGTATCGCATCAGGACGTTCGGGGAAAGCCCCCGCGCAGCCGAGTACGCGGGGATCGACGCGACTCGGATCAGTACCCTCGTCTTCGCCTTGGGTGGCATGTTCGCTGGACTCGCGGGTCTCCATTACTTCACTGGCGTACCGGGGGTCTACAAGATTCCCAAGAACTACGGTGAGTTCGCCGATTTCAGCTTCTACGGCTTGATCACCGG
>DAOTYK010000175.1:0-13128 GCA_034434855.1 Thermomicrobium sp. | reverse complement strand
GGGCGGTTGGTCATCGTCGGGCCGGATGGGAGAGAGCGACGACTCCTCGCCGAAATCCCGGCACAGCCGGCGGCGGACGTGCAGACCACGATCGATGCCGACCTGCAAGAGGCAGCCTACCGCGCGCTCGGCGATCGAGTCGGGAGCGTCGTCGCGATCGATCCACGGAGCGGTGCGATCCGAGCTTTGGTGAGTAACCCGAGCTTCGATCCGAATCGTTTTATCCTCGGGTTGCGAACCGACGAATGGCAGGCGCTCACTGACGAGCAGCGACGTCCACTGATCGACCGTGCGACGCAGGTGGGATATCCCACCGGATCGACCTTCAAAGTCGTGACCATGGCTGCAGGAATGGCGTATCTGGGCTTGCGCGCCGAGAGCCGGTTCGATTGCCCGCCCACCTTCAGTCTCCCAGGAAGTTCGGTGGTCTGGCGCGACTGGAACCCGCAAGGTCAGGGACAGTTGACGCTTCATGATGCCCTGGTCCAGTCCTGTAACACTGTCTTCTTTCAGATCGGTGCGCAGCTCGACGAGCGCGATCCCAACCTGCTTCCCCAGATGGCGCGTGCTTTCGGTTTCGGGTCGGAGACCGGACTGATCGAGCTGCCTGAGACGGCCGGACTGGTCCCTGATCCCAGCTGGAAGCGTCGGGAGCGTGGGGACTACTGGGCGCGCGGCGATGCGGTCAATCTGTCGATCGGACAAGGATTCTTCCTAGCCACTCCGCTGCAGTTGGCCGCTGCCTATGCGGCGCTGGCCAACGGGGGCACGCTCTGGCAGCCGTTCCTCGTCGAGCGCGTCGTCGCGATCGACGGCAGCGAACGCTTCCGTGCCGAGCCGAAAGCGCGCGGAGCGCTCCCGTTGACACCGGAGCAGATCGACACGATCCGAGCCGCGTTACGGGATGTAGTCGCTCGGCCGAACGGGACAGGGTGGAGTGCCTTCCTCGGTTTTCCGGTTTCCGTGGCAGGCAAGACGGGTACGGCCGAGTCTGGCCAGGAGATGCCGCACGCCTGGTTCGTGGCGATCGCGCCAGCCGAGAACCCGGAACTCGTCCTGGTGGTCATGGTAGAGCACGGCGGGGAAGGGTCACGCGTCGCTGCACCGATCGCGCGGCAGATTCTCGAAGCAGCGCATCGGGCCGGGTATCTTCAGTGATGGGCCATGACGGGCTCGCCCTCTCCCACCGGAGCCTGCACGCGCGGTTCCTGCGGAGCGAGTAGGAGCTCCGCACCGAGTGCTCGCAAGATCCGCCGCGCGACGCGGAGTCCCGCGAGGGCCGTCGCCGGAATCGATTGGCCGGGGAAGACGCTATCGCCCACCAGATACAAGCCCGGCACGATCTCCGTCGGCCAGCCGACGAACGGGTGGCGCTGCGGGAAACCGCCGACCCAGCCCCAGGGGCGCCGGGCGAAGCGCTGGAACGCGAGGGGCGTACTCGGCAGCACGGCGCGGATCGCGCCCGGAAGCCAGGGCAATGCCCGCGCGGCCGTCTCCACCATGCGCTCGGTATAGCGCGCGACTTCGGCCTCGTACGCTGCCCGATCGGCGTGGGCGAGCTGCCACCAGCGCTCGTAGCGCGTGTGCGTGCTCATCGTGGCAGCTCGGCGGCCAGCCGGTGCGCGGCTGCCATCCCACTCCGGGCTGAGCGAGAGGAAGATGGATCGTCCCTCGCCGAGTGGGCCGGGCGCGAGAATTTGCTGGTGGATCGGCGTGCCCGGCGGGATGGCGCTGCTGTCCAGGCTCAAGTAGAGCATGAAGGCTCCCCAGCCGCGCGGCGGGCGCTCAGTTCGAGCTCGTAACCAGTGCGGCGCCTCGGGCCAAAGACGTGCCAGTCCCCATGGCGTGAGATTCGCTACGAGATGCGACGACTCGAGAACCGATCCTTGCTGGGTTCGGAGGCGCCAACCGGTGCGCGTGCGTTCGATCGCGGCTACCTCTTGGCGGAAATGGACCGAGCCGCCATGTCGTTGGATCGCTGCGACGAGCAGACGGGCGATCGTCCCGGTACCACCGGCCAGTTCGGCCACACCAGTATTGGGCAGGTCCAGTGCGGCGGCGCCATAGAGCGCAAAGATCTCCGCCGCGAGACCCTGCGCGGCGATGAGGAGTTGTGCATCGATGAAGCGGCGGAAGACGGGATCGTCCGGCAGGTGTCGCGCCAGGGGGCACCACAAGTCGAGCACGATCGCGGGCGACGGGCGGGCAGCGACGAACCACTGCGCGCCGGCTGCGACCAGGTCACGGAAAGAGCTCAACGAGCGGGGTCGAAGCTCGGGCAGCCGCAAGGCGAAATCCCAGAGAAGGCGTGCCGTCTTCTCCTGCCACGACCAGAAAGGCAGACTGCCGGGGAAGAGCGTGCAGTACGTCTCCCAGCGTCGCCCGTCAGCGTAGCGGGGGACCACCATGCCGTCCTCCAGATGGACGACCATGGTCGGATCGCAGAGCCGTGCTGGCCACGCCTCGATCCCAGCGGCGCGCCCGAGCAGTTGGAGCGGTCCTCCCGGAGCCAGTCCAGCGACGAGGGTCGCACCAGCATCGTACCAATGGCCCTGATAGCGGAACGTGGCTGCGCACCCACCAGGGTAGATATGGGCCTCCAGCACGGTGACTGGGACTCCCGCATGGGCCAGTGCCGCACCAGCCGCGAGCCCAGCGATGCCGGCGCCGATGACGACGATCCGTGGAGCATGCGGGGATGTCATGCGGAGCACTCCTCAGGCCTGCACTTGCCGGATAGATCGGAACCACTCGAGCGCGCGGGCACGAGCAGTCTCGTACTCGACGATGGGTGCCGGGTAGTCGCGGCCGATCCGGCAGCCTGAGCGCAACTGAACCTCTAGGGGCATATGCCACGGTGCGAAGAGGTACTCCCGCGGCACTCCAGCCAGTTCGGGCAGCCAGGCGCGGACCCAGCTGCCGTCCGGATCGTGCTGTTCACCCTGCAAGACCGGGTTGAAGATCCGAAAATACGGGGCGGCGTCGGTTCCGGTCCCAGCTGACCACTGCCAGCCACCGACGTTGGCTGCCAGATCACCATCGACGAGTTCGCGGCGGAAGACACGTTCGCCCCTTCGCCAGTCGACGAGGAGCAACTTGGCGAGGAAGCTGGCGACGATCATCCGAGCACGGTTGCTGATCCACCCCTCGCTGTGGAGTTGGCGCATCGCGGCATCGACGACCGGAAAGCCGGTGCGTCCCTCTTGCCAGGCCGCGAAGGCGTCGTCACTCCCAGGCCAAGCGACGCCGCGGAATTCGGCCTGCATGCTCGTTTGCGCGCTTTCCGGCCAAGCGGCCAAAAGGTGCTGATAGAACTCCCGCCAGAGGAGTTCGTCGAGCCAGGCGCGGGCTCCAGCGGCCGCGCTCGGGTCATCCAGGTACGGTGCTGCTGCACACCAGGCCTCGCGTACGCTCAAGAGCCCGAAGCGGAAATAGGGTGAGAGCTGCGAGGAGCCGTTTCCGTCCAAGGCGTTCCGCCGCAAGTGATAGGACGCCAGACCCTGGTCGAGGAAACGATCCAAACGGCGTCGTGCTGCGTCCTCACTCGGAGCGAACCGCTCTGGTACGGGAACAGGTGAATCAGGAATCGGCTCGCTGGCCACGCGCGGTACCGGTGGAAGCTGCGTGGGCGCGGGCACCACGTCTTGCAGGCTCGGGATCGGGAGGCGGAACCAGGCACGACGGAATTGCGAGTAGACACGATACGGGTCACCGGTCGGCGCGCGGACCGAGCCGAGTGGTCGCAGGGTCAAACCCGGGACGAGTTGGAGGGGGGTACGCTGCGCCACTGCCCTGTCGCGTCGCTGAGCGTAGGGTGAGCCATCCGCTTCGGCTACGACGAGTGTCGACCCACACTCGCGAACGACGGCGGGGAGAACCTGCTCGGGACGGCCGGTGCGAACGATCAAGTGACTGCCGCGCTGGCGGAGTGCTGCGTCCAGGGAGCGGAGCACCGCGAAGAGGAACGCGTTGCGCCGCTGGCTACTGGTCGGGCCGGAGAGCAGGATGGGATCGAGCACGAAAAGCGGCACGAGTTCGCGCGCGTGGGCGAGTGCTGTGGCGAGTGCCTGGTTGTCGTGGAGACGGAGATCGCGTCGGATCCACCAAACGACGCTAGCCATGATCGCTCGCCCTGCTTTCTCGGTACGTCATCGAACGATCAGCCGCGCGGTCGTGTCGTCGCTCTCCCGAAAGAAGGGTTCAGCATCCGTGGGTCGGGGCGACGGGGGCATGCAGCCGCTGTTCCAACACGATATCGCCGCGAGGAATCAATGCGCACTCGCGCGTGTTGGCAGCGCCTCCGTTCGGACTCTGCGGAAGCGCCCTCAATAATGGATACTCACCACCGAGCCGATTTGCAAAAAATTCCAGAACCACTCGGCGTCGCTGTTCATCAGACCGACGCAACCATTGGAGGTGAATCCCCCGAATTGTGCGGGCGGTGTCCAATAGTTGCCGTGGAGCGCGTAGCCACCTGACTTGAAGTACTGGGTAAACTGAACGTTCGTCAGGTAATAGTAACCAGGCGAACCCGGCGGGATCCCGACAGTGGCTGCGTCCATCGTCTCGTTGCGGACGCGATAGAAGATCTGGAAGACGCCGACGGGTGTCTTCCCATCTCTTCCGGCTGTGATGATCGCCACATAAACGGGACGATCGCCGTCGTATGCCACAGCGTAGAAGGACCGGAGGCTGACGTCGACCCACCGGCCACCGAAACGGCGTGGCGGAACATCCGGCACGAGCGGCTCGACCCAGGCGGCTGCCACGTAGCGACCGTCTCCCAGTTCGTACCAAATCGGATTCCCTTCGACCGGGTCACCGAGCGTGAGTCCACGGATGGGAACCGGATGCCGGGCATAGGTCCACGCGACTGCCGGCGCGCTGTTCGACGGGGCATTGCGGATCGCCAGGGTGGAGGCGGTCACTCGGCCGAAGATCGCACCGTCATCGGTCGCGACGGCCCGCGACCAGCGATAGTCGAGCAGCTGCGCTGGGACCTCGATCGCATCGGGACGCTTCGGGACAGGCCGAGTATCGACTCCGCGGGCTTGAGCGTACTGTGCCCCCAGGCGACCGAGCAAGACCTCGAAGGGGGTTCCTTGGTTTTCGGGATGGTATTCGAACCGGGCCCGTTCGAAGTACTGAACTGTGTAGAACTCGCCGGTATCGGGATTCTGTTCGGTGAACTCCTCGGAGATCGGGTAGCCGAACGTGTACAGTCCCCCGTTCGCTTCCCAGTAGGACTTGAAACCGTAGGCCAAGGTGTGACCGGTTTCCGGGAAATAGCGGCGCTGCGGGTCGTTGTTCAAGGCTGCCGGATTGTCAGCGATAATCGGGCGGAAGGCTGGCTCGTTGCGTCGCGTTTCGGCGAGCCAACTGCCGAGGAGCGTGGCGAGCACCGCGTAGCGCGTCCCGCTGTTCTCCGGATGGTACTCGAAACGTGCCCGCTCGAAGTACTGGACCACCATGCCATCCTGGGTGAACGGCTCGGTGATCGGGTAGCCGAACGTCATGAGTCCGCCGTTGCTGATCCACGCCCAGAGGAACTCTCCACTGAGGTGGTGACCCGTCTGTGGGAAGTAGAGGACGAGACTTTGCCACCCGACGGCGTGTGCATGACGGACTGGCAAGAGGACGGGCGAAACGAGCCAGCAGACGAGCACCATTCCGATGAACCACGCGAGGCGACGAGGCATCGCTGACCCCTTCCCTACCCTGGAGTGAGTTCCCGGTGAAACCGGGCCTCCTCATACAGTCTAACGTGCACTCGCCCCGCTCGGTTCCATGTGTTCAGGAGGGAGCGGAGAACTCACGAAGCTGCGCTGCATACCGATCGCTGGTCCACTGGACGATGCCCAAGTTGGGGCTGAACCACACCGTGCTCACGAGGTAGGTAGGAACCAAGGTCGGGGGGTCGCTCGTCTGGACCGAGAGTCGCCAAGCTGGAACCACCCCATAGGGCGTGCTGACGAGTGTTTGCTCATCGACCTGGACACGCAGGGTGATCGGATGGGCGCTGACGCGCGTCGAGAGATAGAGGACAGTGGTTTCGCGTGCGGTTCCCTCCACCAAGTCACCCGCACCGATGACGTGTAAGGCTGGCCAAAAGAGGACCATTTCGATGAATGTTCCTGCTCGGGTGAATCGCTCCCAGCCGGCCAGCGCGATCCCTGACTCGGTCACTCGCCAGTAGGTGATCCAGCGACTCGATCCGCGCAGTTCCTCGCGAGCGACGAGCTGCGCTCCCGCGACGAAGCGCGTATTCGGGCCGATCACCTGCCAGGTTTCGTCGCTGCGACTACTGGTCGCGAAGACGGACCGCGTACCTGGGAGCATGCCGAAGTACCCGGCGCTGGCCGCGACCGCAACGGGTGGAGTCGCGCTGTACCGCCACCGGAGGTAGTGCGAACCGATATTTCCCATCTCGACTTGCCAGCCTTGTGGATTGCTCGGCGTATACGTGAGGATGCGTCGCTCGAACGGCTGGACGAGAACCCACGTCGGTTCGCCACGCAGCCGTACTTGGACCCAGAAGGGGTCAGCGATGGGATAACCGAGGACGAACAGCCAGTCGAAAAGGGGGCGTTCTGCAACCGGGCCACCACCTCGCCACACGAGCCCGGCCTGCGTCATGAATTCCCAAAAAGCGCGCGGAAGGTTGTACCCGACCGGCTCACCGACCGGTCCGCTGTACGTGACATAGCGGACGAACTCTGCCCCCGGGTCGCCCGCGGCTGCTGGATACTCCTGCCATCCCTGGGGAGTGAAGGCTGCGGTCGCGTGCTTCCCGGTTCGATCGGGTTGCGAACGATCGATCACGCCCGCCAGATCCGCGTAGGTAGGAAACGGGTTGTCCGGATCCCCGGCGATCGGCAACTGCGCTCCACTGCCGGCATCCAGGAAGAGCTGGTCACCGACCTGGATCGACCCACTGACGAGTTCACGCGTCAAGAGCCCACTCGTCACGTACCACGGTGAGGTCGGATCACCATCGGGATGCGTCAGTTCCATGCGACCCTTGTCGAAGTACTGGACGAGACGAGCGCGCTCGGGCGCTTCTTGGTACCGTTCGTGCAAGGGACCGGTGAGGGGGGCAGGTCCCCAGATCCAGGAGCGCTGGGTCACTCCGGCTGCAACCGGACGGTCGACGCGTTCCCAGTGAGCCGCGAAGACAGGGTCAGCAAAACCCGGTTCAGCGCGAGCCAACCGGTGACTCGGCAGCCACAGGAGAGCAGTCAGGACGCAGATGATCGAGGCGATCGAGGACCAGCGTGCCACCGGACTCGCTTCCTCCTCATACCCAAACCTGGAGCCCATCGTACGCGAGTTGCACACCGGGTGGAAGCTTTACGCTCCACTCGGCATGCATCACCTCATGACTGAGGTGGGTCAGGTACGCACGTTCCGGGCAAACTTGCTCGATAATGGTCAGAGCTTCTGCCACGCTCAGGTGCGTCGGGTGCGGTCGATCGCGGAGGGCGTTGAGAACCAGGACGTTGACGCCACGCAGCAACTCGATGGAGCGGGCAGGAACGGTTTTCGCATCCGTCACGTAGGCGATCGGGCCGCAGCGGAAACCGTATACCGTCCATCGACCGTGGTCGACCGGGATGGGGACGATCTCGTACCCGAAGAGGTGGAAAGGACCGTCGAACTCGTGCAAGCGCAGATCCGGTTTCCCGCCGTAGAACGGCAAGGGCTCGCTGAACGCGTAGCTGTAGCGAATGCGCAATTCGCGAGCCGTTTCCGGGTCCGCGTAGATGGGCAGCGGCGCTTGCGCCAGGTAGTTGAACTGGCGCAGGTCGTCGAACCCGCCGACATGATCAGCGTGCGCGTGCGTGAAGAGAACAGCCTCGATACGACTCAGACCGGTTGCAATCGCCTGGAGGCGGAGTTCCGGAGCAGTATCGATCAGCACGTTGTGTTCCCCGAGATGCAGCACTGCCGACGAGCGCGTTCGTCGATCGCGCGGATCGACCGAGGTGCAGGTTCGGCAGCGGCACCCGATGACGGGTATTCCGTTGGAGGTTCCTGTTCCGAGAAATGTCAGTCCGAGCACGCTCGTTCTACCACTCTCGTCGCTCCGATACTGAGGCTATGGCTGCCTGAGGACGAGTCTCCCCAACAGATCGGTACCGATGATACTCGCTCGATGGTGGGACGCTGTCGATCGTTTCGGTGAGTGCAGTCAGTGAACTGCACGCGAAAGGTGCAGCATGACCGAGCATCGCTTGCGTTGGCTGAGCCGCGGACAAGCGCGCAGCCACTCGGAAGCACCAGGCATTGGGGGTGGCGTAGTCCCGTTTTGGGTCGAGCGGTTGCTCGATCTGGGAATGCGTGCTGGCGCTGATCAGCTGGACTGGACCGAGATTGCGAGGATCGCCTGTCAGGCACTGTCAGCACAGATCGCCTGGATCTGGCGCATGACGGCGCGGAGCGAGCTGGTGTTGCAGGCAGAAGTGGGCGACGGTCGAGAAACGCCTTCTTCCCCGCGGCCGATCCCGACCGGATTCGACCAACTCGCTCCTGGGATGTTAGCTGTCGGTTCGTTGGATGGTCCTCTCGCGGAAAGTTTTTTGACTGCTGAGGAGAGGGCGGCCTTGCGGCGGTCCGGTGTGCAGCACGTTCTGGTCGCACCGCTGCATGCCGGTGGAGTGACGGTGGGGCGGCTCGATGTCGCACGCACTCGGCCAGAGCCGTTTTCGGCCGAGGATCGCGCACGGGCCGTTGTCTTGGCTGCGCTTCTCGGCTCGTTGGTAGGGCGGCTCGCGGGAGCAGGCGAGCCGATGCCTTCCGACCAGGCAGCGGAGTTGCTTCGCCAGGCGCTGGCGTTTCCCGGGAGTGCGCGCGAGGTGCTGGCGCGGGTCTCGGAGACGCTGCGCTGGCGCGTCCGAGCGAGTGCGGTTCTGTTCCTCCGCTGGCTGCCCGAGGAACGCGTCGAACTGCTCGCGACGTCGACCGCCCCTGAACTGATGCCCGATCCGACCGCGTTGACTTCCTCCCGTGTCCTCATGCTCGTCCGGAACGTGTTGGAGCACGGCCGGCCGCAGCGGTGGCGGGCCGGCACCGGTAGCGAACTGATTTTCCCTGTCGTGATGGCCGAGACCCTCGCTTTCCCGCTGCCAGTCACCGGTAGTGCTGCACGCGGACTTCTCGTGCTGGCTTGGCGAGATCGCGACGAAGAGGGGGAAGAGCGTGCTCAGCTTCTCGTCCCCGAACTCGCCCCCAGCTTGCTCACGCTCGTCGGCTTCCTCGAGCGGGAGGAGTGAGCGATTGCTGACCGAGCTGGTATCGAGCGTCGCGAGCTTCTCCTCGATGCTTTGTTGCGCGCCAGTGGACCGACTGTCGTCGCTGAGGCGTTCTGGCGCCGTGCGCAAAGCGTACCCGGGGTCGTCGCGGCTGGCGTTTTCTTGGAGCGGGACGAGCGTTTCGTCTGGTTCTGGGTTGTCCAGGGGGAACCGCGTATGCTCGTCGAGGCGGATCGGGAACGCTCCCCGGCCCAGCTGGCTCTGTCCCAGCGCCCGGTTGCGGTGTTCGGCCCAGAGCGCTGGACGACGTGGCAACCGGTGGTACCGCTCAGCCTGGAGCAGGCCTCGGTCGTGACTGCCCCGCTGGGGACAGTGCGTGGCGGTCTGGTCATCGTGGCGCATGAGCAGCAGATCCTAGCGGAGATGGAGCGGCTCCTCGCTGACCTGGTTTCCCTCTTGGAGGCGCGGGCAGAGGATCTCATCATTCGTCTGGATCGTGATCTCGCGGAGATGCGGCGCCAGCGCGCCTTGGGCGATGCGCTGGCCCAGCATGCAGAGGAATGGCGGAGGCTCGTCGATGCCATCCATACGACCGTCCTACAAGGACTCGCCTCGTCGCTGTACCGGATCGAGTTGACGGCGCGGCGTGTCGACCTGCAGCCGATGGAGCAGACGCTCCTCGAACTGGAACAGGTGCGCGATATCCTGGCTGGCCACATCGCAGCATTGCGGGACACCATTTTCCGGCAGCGCCCGGCTTCGCTGGAGCATCTCGGGCTAGCGGCTGCCCTGCGGGACTATGCCGCACAGTTGCAGCGGGCCCATGCTCTGGAAGTGGAGTTCTTGGGGGAGCTGTGGCAGCGTCCCGAGCGGCACGTCGAGGAATCGTTCTTCGGTCTGGTTCGGCTTTTGGTGGAGCGGACACGGCTGCCGCTCGGCGTGCGCAAGCTGGTGATCCGGCTCCGTCAGCGAACGGATGGCACGATCGTGCTCGTCGTCGCTGACGATGTTCGCTGGGCTGGGCGCGCTGCCTGGGAAGAGTTGCCCGGTGCTGCCCTGGCGAGCGAGTGGATTCGATTGCTCGGTGGCACTCTGCACGTCGCAGGACTGCCGGACGGTGGCACAGCCATCGCATGCACGGTGCCGCTCAAGCGGGTGTCGTGAGCGTCGTCGGGAAGATCAGGACGTTCCGGTGATGACAACTGAGCGAGACTTGGAGTTGAATGGAGCAGGAAGCGAGCGGAGCCCGACCAGTGATGGGTAGGCTGAGCGGGAGCGCGAGATGGGGAACGAACGCCGGATTCGGGTGCTGATCGTCGATGACCATGACCTCTTTCGCGAAGGTCTGCGCCAGCTGATCGAGAGCGATCCTGCGATCGAGGTCGTCGGTGAAGCAGCCAATGGGCAGGACGCGCTGCAAATGGTCGCCGAACTTCAGCCAGATGTGGTGCTCATGGACATCAACATGCCGGGGATGGACGGAATCCGTGCGACCGAGGCGATCGTGCAACAGTACCGGCATGTTCATGTCGTCATGCTGACGATGTACGACGACGAGGAGTATGTCCTCCACGCGATTCGCGCCGGAGCGCGCAGTTATCTCGTCAAGAACAGCAAGCCGGAAGAGTTGCTCCGGGCGATCCATGTCGCCGCCGAGGGTGGTGCCACGATCGACCCGGATCTCGCCCCGATCCTGATGCGCGAGTACCAACGGCTTCTCACGAAGGCACCGACACGCGGTCAGGAGCTCTCGGATCGTGAGCTGACGATGCTGCGGCTGTTGGCACAGGGGTACAACAATCGCCAGATCGCGGACGCACTCAATCTTGCTGAGAGTACGGTCAAAAACAACCTTTCTGCCCTGTTCCAAAAACTGGGAGTGCGTGATCGCACGCAAGCGGTGATCTACGCCATCTCGCACGGTTTGGTTCCCCGTCCGACTGACGTGCCGCGTCGCTGAGCGTGGCGCTGCGAGCTGACTTGTGGCAGAGTATGTGGTGCGCCACCGGTGTCGGTGGCGTTCGTCGTTGTCTTTGGATGGATGGGAGGCGAAGGGATCATGGAGCGACTGCCCCTCAGCGGTGTGCGCGTCGTCGATCTCACGCGCGTGATGGCTGGCCCCTACTGCACGATGCTCCTCGGTGACCTCGGTGCGGACGTCATCAAGATCGAGCGTCCCGGAACCGGCGACGATACGCGAGCCTGGGGACCACCGTTCATCGATGGCGTGAGTGCCTACTACCTTTCGGTGAATCGGAACAAGCGGAGCATCACCCTGGATCTCAAGCATCCCGCTGGCCAAGAGGTGTTCTGGCGACTGGTCGATCGAGCTGACGTCGTCGTCGAGAACTTCAGCCCGGGGACAGTCGACCGACTGGGTATCGGCTATCAGGCGGTACGGGGGCGGCGCCCGCAGATCATCTACTGCTCGATCTCAGGCTTCGGCCAGAACGGGCCGGGCAAGGACCGGACGGCGTACGACCTCATCGTGCAGGGGATGTCCGGCCTCATGAGCGTCACCGGGTTTCCGGAGGGAGAGCCGGTGCGCTTCGGTGTCCCGATCGCCGATATCGGTGCCGGCATGTTCGCGGCTCTGGCGATCGTCGCCGCACTCTATCATCGTGCCCAGACCGGTGAAGGGCAGTACATCGATACCTCCATGCTGGGTGGCCAAGTTGCGCTCCTCACCTATCAAGCGGGGATCTACTTCGCGACGGGGCAAGCACCCAAGCGGACCGGAAATGCGCATCCGATCGTCGCGCCCTACCAGACGTTCCGCAGTGCCGATGGACATGTCAATATCGCGGCAGGGAACGATGCGATCTTCACGCGCATGTGCCGAGCGCTCGGGTTGGACGATTTGCTCGAAGACGAGCGATTCGCGACCAATGCCGGTCGGATCACCAACTTGCCGGAGCTGGTCGAGCGGATCGAGTCGGTAACGTGCACGCTCACGACCGCCGAGATCGTGCAGCGGCTCGATGCTGCCCAAGTGCCGTGTGGGCCGATCTACACGGTTCCGGAAGTCTTCGCTGATCCGCAAGTGCACCATCTCGAATTGCACCAGCGCATCCCACACCCCACATTGGGCATGGTCGACCAGACCGGTTTCCCCTGGCGTTTTTCCCGTACGCCGGCCCGTATCCAGCGTCACCCCCCGCTCCTGGGCGAGCATACCGAGGAAGTGCTCGGCGAACTCGGTTACACGTCGGATGAGATCATGGCCATGCGCCAGGTGGGGGCCATCTAGTCAGTCGGGAACTCGTTCCAGGGGCGCCAGCTCGAGCGAACTTTCCAGCGTTCCAGCACCATGACGAGCGGTTCGCCGAGCAAGAAAAGCAATGCGGCATTGCCCAGCGCTCGCGTTCCATCGAAGAGGAGCGAGGTCGCCAAGTAGAAGCGCGCGTAGGCAGCGATCGTCTCGCTCAAGGTCATGCTTGGGGTCCAGTAGATGCCGCCGCTCTCCGCGACGCCGGGCGCCGCGAACGGCCAGAACCAGAGGTTCATGAGCGCGCCGAACGCGAACCCCCAAAAGGCGCCGAAAGCGACGAGAACGAGGCGGCGTGGCCATCCTCGCCACTGGGGGAGCCAGCTGGCAGTGAGACCCATCCATCCGGCTGCCAGCATCTGAAAGGGTAACCAAGGACCGATGCCGCCCGTCAGTGCTGCCGAGACGAGCAGGGTGAGGGCACCCATGAGGAAGCCGAACCGCGCACCGAAGACATAGCCGCTGAGGACGATCAGCAGAAAGATCGGACTGGCTCCGATCAGGCTCGGGACGAACCGGAGCAGGCTATCGACAGCGACCAGTACGGCGAGGACAGCGACTGTCCTGGCCGGATCCGCAAAGGTCCTCTCATCATCGACGAACCCGGTC
>DAOTYK010000174.1:0-4958 GCA_034434855.1 Thermomicrobium sp. | reverse complement strand
CCGGGTCTTTTTCACGGGCCAGCAAGCGCCAACTCCAGAAGGCCCATAAGCAGAAGAGACCGAGGGCCGCGAGCGTGATCGGATGCGTGAGGAGTCGAATCGTGAACGTCTGGATCGCCTCCGGGGTTGGATTTTCCCACGGTATCGCCGGTAATCCAGGGACGCCCAGTGCCTCGAACAGGAGCACCGAGCCACCGAACGCTGCCAGAGCGAGCCCGCTCGTCGCCAAAAGGATCGGTGCTGCGCGGGCAGCGATGGCGACTACGATGAATGTGACGAGGATGAAGGCAGAAACGAAGGTCACTTCATGCGTCGTCAGCATGAACGCACCGGTCACCAGCGCACCGACCAGCCAAGGCCGCGCGGGCTGGTGCACATAGCGCAAAAAGCAAATGAAAAGAAGCACCGTTGCGGTTACGGCGAAGATATCGTGCCGGATGAAGCGACTGAAGTAGAGCACAGAGGGAGAAAGCAGCAGAAAGGTGCTCGCGGCGAGTGCTCCCCAGCGACCGAGCAACTCGCGGCCCCGGAGGAACGCTGGCAAGAGGACGAGCACGACCCCGAAAAGAGCAGCAGGTAGGCGCGATGCCCAGTCACTACTGCCGAACAGCAGATAAGCCAAGGCATCGAGATGAAACAGGGATGGACCATGCATCATCGGATGATGAATATAGCCGTTGCCCTGCTCGTAGACCCAAGAGAAATAGGTGTGGAGCGACTCGTCATGATGGAGTGCACGCGAGCCGAGGTCCGACAAGCGTGTGAAGAACGCGAAAAGAGCGAGAGCGGTATACGTCAGCTGCTCGATGGTCGGTCGCCAGAATGCGCCTGGTCCTGCGCGGTGCGGGAGCGACCGTCGCGCTCGATCGACGCTCGGCGGGGTGGTCGAACCGTTCACGATCTCACCGCTCTCTACCTGAACCCCGTCACGACCGTGCCTCCGGGATTCTACCAGTCGAGTATGCTCGGGCCGGGAGAGTGCCGACAGGAGCGGAGCGATGACAGGAGTGACGCGGCCACGGTGCACGGTTTTCCTCGTCTCCGATGGGGTGGGGACGACCGCACAGGCCGTGCTGGATGCGGCGATGGCGCAGTTCCCGCACGTCGAGTTCGATGTTCGGCGCTATCCAGGCGTGCGGACGCTGGATCAGGTCCGGGAAGTCGTCGAGGCGGCCGAGCAGGCGAACGGGATCATCGTGCACACGGTGGTGATCGTGGAGATTCGCCGTGTGCTCGTCCGCGAGTGCAATGCCCGTCTGATCGATCACGTCGATCTCCTCGGCCCGCTGCTCGGCCAAATCTCCCAGAAGGTCGGAGTCGAGCCGCTCCTGCGACCAGGTGCGGCGCGCGGTGTCGGGCCCGAATACTTCCAGCGGATCGAAGCGATTCAATATACGGTTCGGCACGATGACGGCCAGGGCCTGGAGACACTCGGGGAAGCAGACATCGTGCTGGTCGGCGTCTCGCGCACGTCCAAGACACCGCTCTCGGTCTATCTCTCCATGTCCGGCTGGAAGGTGGCCAATGTGCCGATCATCCTGAACGTGCCGCCGCCTCCACAGCTGCGACAGATCGATCAACGCAAGATCGTCGGATTGACGATCGACAAGGACGAGCTCGTCCGTATCCGGCAACATCGCCTGCAGACACTCGGAGGTACGCTACCGGGCGAGTATGCCGATCCCGAGAAGGTGGCGGAGGAACTCATCTATTTCCGGCGCATCGCACGGAGCGGTTATCCTTGGCCGCTCGTCAACATCACAGGGAAGTCGATCGAGGAGATCGCGAAGGAAGTGGTCTCGATCATCCAGCGACAACGCCTGCGCGGACTCGCTGGCCACACTGATGACGTTTGACCTGGCGTGGCCGAGGTGTCGGAAGGGAATGGTGGGATGGCTGCATCGGGCAGAACACGGCGTACCTGGTGGATCGTTGGACTCGGTCTGCTGTTGGTCGCGAGCTGTCTTGCGATGACGGCCGGGCTCGGTGTGCTCGCATCGGGCAGGCTCGACCGCTGGCTGGAGGAGCCACACGTCGCCGAGATCCGCGTCCGCGGGCCCATCGTGCTCCGCGGTGGGGCTGGGCTCTTGACCGGCGAGTCGGCGAGCGCCGAGCGGGTCGTCGAGCAACTGGAGCGAGCGCGGCAGAACCCGAATGCCAAGGCCGTCCTCTTGCGCGTCGACAGCCCGGGGGGTGGCGTCAATGCGGCGCGCGAGATCTGGGCAGCAGTGCGACGCGTGCAGGAATCCGGGAAACCGGTCGTGGCCTTTTTCGAGGACACTGCCGCGTCCGGCGGTTATTACATCAGTGCGCCGGCCGACCGTATCGTCGCTATGCCCGACACCATCACCGGCAGCATCGGGGTTATCCTGATCATTCCTGACCTGTCCGGTCTGTACGAGAAACTGGGCGTCCGCATGCAAGTGGTCAAGAGCGGTGCATTCAAGGACATGGGGTCGAGCGACCGTCCGTTGACTCCAGAGGAGCGCGCACTGCTCGAGCAGCTGGTCCGCGAGGCCTATGACGAGTTCGTGCGAGTCGTCGCGGAGGGCCGCGCGATGCCATCCGAGCGCGTGCGCGAGTTGGCTGACGGCCGCATCTACACTGGGCGCCAAGCGAAGGAGCTCGGGTTGGTCGATGAACTCGGCGGCTATCGTGACGCCCTGGCAGTAGCTGGCCAACTGGCTGGACTGGGGGCAGAACCAGCGATCCGCGTCTATCGCCCGCAACCGAGCTTTTGGGAATCGTTGAGCACGACCACGGCGCGGTTCCTCTTCGGCCGAGACGACACGAGGCCGGTGGGAGTCCTCCCGACCGGCCCGATCGAATTGCGCTACGAACTCGTGACTCTCGATTGATCTCAGTCCTCGGAACCTGGTTGGATGGTAGACGGAACTGGAGCGCGCCGGTTCTCGAGGAACGGCGTGAGGAGGTCGATCGGTAACGGGAAGATGATGGTGCTGTTGCGCTCGGCAGCGATCTCGGTCAGCGTCTGCAAGAAACGGAGCTGCACCGCCCCAGGGACACTGATGAGCGTGCGGGCAGCCTCGGCCAGTTGGCTCGCAGCGGCGAGTTCGCCCTCTGCATGGATGATCTTGGCGCGCTTCTCGCGCTCGGCCTCGGCCTGACGCGCCATGGCTCGCTGCATCGATTCGGGGAGCTCGACGTCCTTGATTTCCACGATGCTGACCTTCACGCCCCATGGTTCGGTCTGCTCGTCGATGATTTCCTGCAGCTTCTGGTTGATCTTCTCTCGTTCGGCGAGGAGTTCGTCGAGTTCGACCTGACCGAGGACGCTCCGGAGCGTCGTTTGGGAGATTTGCGAGGTCGCTCGAATGTAGTCGGCGACGTTGACGACTGCTGCGTTCGGATCGATGACCCGAAAGTAGGCGACCGCGTTCACCCGTACCGTCACGTTATCGCGCGTGATCACTTCCTGCACCGGAATATCCATCGTGACCACGCGCATGTCGACCTTGACCATCCGTTCGATGATCGGGATGAGCAAGATCAGTCCAGGCCCGCGGGGACCGACCAAGCGTCCCAGGCGGAAGATGACGCCGCGCTCGTACTCCTGCACGACCTTGATCATGGAGCTCAGGAACATGAGCACCAAAACGACGACGACTGCACCGGTGATCAGCGATGTCAAGCCCATCGGCTACTCCTTTCTGGATCGCAATACCTCACCCACGGCGGAATAGGGCATCGAGCGGCCGCCAGCGACGCGCCTCTGCCGCGAATTGTCGTACTCTGGCAGCCGGTTCCTCTTCGGTTGCTGGCTCGACGAGCAAGACCAGTCCCTCCATTCCGACCACCCGTACCGTCCTACCGGCGGGAATGGTGCCAGCGAGGCTGCGGGCGCGCCACAGTTCCCCCTCGACGAAGACCATGCCTTCGGGGTCGAGGGGACGCCGCACGACCGCCCGTGCGCCGAGCAACGCTTCCTTTCCGGTCTGTGGGCGCCGGGCCTGCGCGCGGGCGACTAAATAGACGAGAAGCAGGAAGACGCCGGCGATCGTCACGGTGACTGCGATCACGACGGCACGCGAGAGTTGGAAGGCCGGGCTAGCCGGTGACTGCAAGAGCAGGAGCGAGCCGAGTGCGAACGACACGATCCCACCAATGGTCAAGACACCACTCGACGCGACGTAGAGATCGATCAGGAACAACAGGAAGGCGAAGCCCATCAGCAACACACCTGCCCAGTTGACGTCCAACGTTCCAAGGGAGTACAGCCCGAGCAACAGCAGGATGCCGCCGAGGACCCCCGGCAGGATGCTGCCGGGATTAGCGAGTTCGAAGAAGAGTCCGAGCATACCCAGACTGAGGAGAATGTAGGCGACGTTCGGATCGCTCAGGACTTGGAAGAACCGTTCGACGAGCGTCATCTGGATCGGAACGACCTCGGCATCGCGTGTGCGGAGCGTGACCTCTCCAGCGCTCGTGGTCACAGTTCGGCCATCCACGGCATCCAAGAGAGCAGGAAGCGACGGCGCGACGAGATCGACGACCTTTTGAGCCACCGCTTGCTCGGCGGAGATGTTGACGGCTTCGCGGACCGCTTGCTCTGCCCAGTCGGCGTTGCGACCGCGCCGTTCCGCCAGGCTGCGGATCTTGGCGACGGCGTCGTTGACGATCTTCCGCTGCATCGTGTCGTCCGGCTGCGCGGTCTGCCCGTCTTGGCCGATGAGGACTGGACTGGCTGACCCGATATTGGTCGCCGGCGCCATGGCGGCGATGTGGGCAGCATAGGTGATGAAGACACCGGCCGAGGCAGCGCGGGCGCCTTCCGGCGCAACGTAGACGATCACCGGGACGGGACTTTGCAGGATGTCCTGGATGATCTCGTCCATCGCTGAACTCAGTCCGCCCGGCGTGTCGAGTTGGATGACGACGGCTTCCGCCCCCTGATCGGCAGCCTGGCGGAGAGCACGATCGACGTAGCTGGCCACCAC
>DAOTYK010000173.1:0-5100 GCA_034434855.1 Thermomicrobium sp. | reverse complement strand
CGGCCGATCGGTCCGGAGCGTAAAGGCTGGAGCGCTGGTGACCGCCCTTTGCCCGGCATCCACCGCCGGTCGGTTCGCCACCAGCGAGTTGGCGAGGGCGATGCCAGCCCACAAGCCGCCGAGCAGTGCGGTGGTCAGAACGGCCACTGCCAAGGGGCGACGGGTGAGTTCGACCAGTCGCTGGCGCAGGGCCACCGGCGATCCCGTCTGGGAGCGCACGACGGATGCGCCCGCGGCGGGAACCTCCCTCCCAGGTGACCCCATACTGCCTATCCCGGCTGGAGTCCAGACGCGCTGCGAAGCGAGGAGTTCGAGCAGGTACGAATCCGGTCGCGGGTCCGGCTCACCACGCGTGAGGCGCAGGCGTGGACAACTCTCGAACGTACCGAGACAATAGGATGCTTGCCAGGCGAGATCGGCGAGTGGACGATGATCCGCTGCACAGACCCGCTGCTCGCCGAGCGAGAGCGCCTGGGTCTCCGGATCGACGAGCAAGCGGAAGTACGGGCAGGCTGGCCGCCGTTGCGGTATCGACTCATCGCTGTATCGTGCCCCGCTGAGCATCCCCGCCGTCCCCGCGTTGCCGGTCCCTCCGCATCCCTCGGCGCCTGCTTACCGCCCCGTTTCTCGGTGTACCCGAGCGGAGCACGCCGCGGGGAGATGACTCCGGTCCTAAATCGGCCGGTCCGGTCGGGAGAGAGGTGTGTCCGCGTTTCCTAGGTCGCGAGAAGCGCCGGGCACAGGCAGACAAGGAGAACCACGGCCGAGCAGATGCGAGCGATGCCGCGCGAGCGAGAAGGACGGTAGTGACGTCCCCGTCAGGGGACGAACTGGGAGACCCCCGGACAGCTATCGCGCCCGATCAGTGCGGGGTGCCCCAGCCACCGCCCCCGGGTGTTTCGATGCGGAGCCGATCACCTGGATGGACTGTCAGGCGCTGCTTCCCCCGGAGAGGAACTTCCTGCTCTCGACCGTCCGGGAGGCGCGTGATCAACAAATTTCGTCCGGTCGCGCCCGGCTCGCCACCTTGCAACCCCCATGGCGCAAAACGCCGACGCTCGGTCAACAACGTCACCTCGGCGCTCGTCAAGAACTCGATTTCGCGGACGATTCCATCGCCGCCCCGGGCAGCACCGCGTCCCCCCGACCCTTCCCGCAGGCTATACCGCACGACGCGTAAGGGATAGGCATACTCCAGGGCTTCGACCGGCGTATTGCGGGTATTGCTCATATGAACGTGAACACCGGACAGCCCATCCAGTCCGGGCCGTGCTCCCATCCCCCCACCCATCGTTTCGTAGTACGCGAACGGTGTACCGGTGCGCGGATCCCGACCGCCGATGGTGAGGTTGTTCATCGTACCTTGGCTCGCTGCTGGGATGACATCGGGCAACGCTGTCGCCAGTGCACCGAACAGGACATCGACGATCCGTTGTGACGTCTCCACGTTGCCGCCGGCTACTGCCCGCTGCGGTCGGGCGTTGACCACCGTACCCACCGGTGCAACCACCCGCACTGTCCGAAAGACGCCGTGGTTCATCGGCGCATCCTCCGGCATCAGGCAGCGCAACACGTAATACACAGCTGACTTGGTGACGGTCTCGACCGTATTGATGCTCCCGGGTCGCTCAGGGGACGTTCCCGTGAAATCGACCTCCAGCACCTCGCCATCGACTGTGATCGTCGCGGTGATCGAGACGGGTTCTTCGCTCACGCCATCGTCGTCCAAATAGTCGGTGAAAGAGTACGAACCGGGCGGGATTCGGCGGATGGCAGCTCGGGCCAGGCGCTCTCCGTAGTCGAGGAGTGCCGCCGAGAGCGCCTGATACGACGCGAATCCATAACGGGCGACCAGATCACGCACCCGTCGTACACCGGTACGGTTCGCAGCGTACTGGGCAAGCAGGTCACCACGGCGCTCGTCCGGCGTGCGCACGTTCCGCAAGATGAGGGCGAGCACCGCCTCATTCAACTGACCGCGCTGCCACAGCTTGATCGGTGGAATGATGATCCCCTCCTGATACAGTTCGGTCGCGATCGGCATCGATCCTGGACTGATACCGCCGACATCGGCGTGATGCGCACGATTGGCCACATAGCCGACTAGTACGCTGCCGCTGTCGTCGAGAAAGACCGGGGTGACCACGGTGATATCCGGGAGATGATTCCCACCCAGATAGGGGTCATTCAGGACGACGACGTCGCCAGGTGCGAAGGGGGCGCAGTGCTCGATGACCGCGCGCACCGAGTCAGGCATCGAGCCAAGGTGCGCCGGTATGTGGGCGGCTTGCGCGAGCATCTGTCCAGCTGAATCGAAGATGGCGCATGAAAAATCGAGTCGCTCCTTGATGTTCGGCGAATAACTGGAGCGCTGCAGCGCGGCTCCCATTTCCTCGGCGATCGCACTGACTGCGGCCGCGAAGACAGCGAGCGAGATCGGATCGACGCGCCCTTCATCGCTCATCGCTCGGCCTCCGAGGCAGAGTGCTTCCCAGCGAGCAGCTCCACTCCACTACCCCGCTGGCGCAGGACGATCGATCGTCCGCCGTCGACGAATCCCCGCCAACCAGGTGGGATCACGATCGTGCTGTCGTACTGCGTCACCAGTGCCGGACCGACGAGCAGCGCCCCGGGCCCGAGTTCTTCTCGCCGGTAATGCGGCACGCGATGAGGCGCGACGCGATAACCGGTACGGAAAAAGGCGACTCGCTCATCGATCGGGGTCGGTTCCCATACTTCGGCAATGGGTTCTGGTCTGGGAAGTTCGGCTGGGCTCGGTGAACTGGCCCGCAGGCGCGCTGAAACGACGATCACCGGTTCCTCGGGCATGGCATAGCCATAGCGATCCTCATGCGCAGCGTGAAAGGCACGCACGGTCTCCACCAGCGAAGACTGGTAAGGAATCGTCAGCTCGTACGACTGCCTCGCATACCGCATGTCCAGGGCACGGTGGAACAGCAGCTGGTGGGGCGTCGTTCCGTCGGCCGCGGCATCACGCAGTGCCTCGGCCTCGAGTGCGGCGAAAGCCTCGCTGACTGCTAACGCTGCCGTAGGCCCGTTCGCCTCCAGCATCAAACTTCGGGTGTAGTCGCGCAGTCGGTCGGCCGTCAGCAGGCCGAGAGCGGAGAGTATGCCGGGATAAGGTGGAATGAGCACAGTTGGGATATGTAGCGCGGAGGCGAGCTGGCAGGCGACCATCGGTCCCGCTCCGCCGAACGCTACCAACCCGTAGTCCCGTGGATCCTTCCCGCGCTCCACCGTGATCACCCGAATCGCTCCCACCATGTTCGCCTGCGCCACCTCCAGAATGCCCCAAGCCGCCTCCTCGAGCCGCGCACCCAGTACGCGCGCCACGCGGCCGAGTGCATCCCGCGCTCGCTCCACCTCGAGCCGCATCTCCCCACCCAGAAAGGCATCCGGAAGCAACCACCCGAGGACGACGGCCGCATCAGTGACCGTCGGTTCGCTCCCACCCCGCCCGTACGCCGCCGGTCCCGGCACTGCTCCCGCCGACTTCGGTCCGACCCGCAGCACGCCACCGGTATCGAACCACGCGATCGAACCACCCCCGGCACCGACCGTGTGCATGTCCAGCATCGGGACCCGAACGGGGTAACCAGCGATTTCGCCTTCGCTGCGCTCGCTGGGCGTCCCGTCGATCAGGCAGACATCGGTGGAGGTCCCACCCATGTCGAAACTGATGACGCGCGAGAACCCGGACCGGGCAGCGACAGCCCGTGCCCCGATCGCTCCGGCCGCCGGTCCGGACAGGATGGTGCGTACCGCCTCTCGCCCAGCCACCGCCGCGCTCACCAGTCCGCCATTCGATTGCATGATGTCGAGCGCACAACCGGCGGGAAGACTCGCCGCCAGCCGCTCGAGATACTGTCCCATCACTGGGGCAACGAACGCATTCAGCACCGTCGTCGACGTGCGCTCGTACTCGCGATATTCCGGCGAGATCTCGTACGATGCCGAAACGAGGTACCCTCGTGCGCGCAGGAACTCCGCCACCCGCTTCTCGTGCGCGGGATTGACGAAGCTGAAGAGAAGACAGACTGCGACCGACTCCACGTCTGCCACCCGAAGTTCTGCCACCACGCTCTGCAGGTCATCGTCGACCAGCGGCACCAGCACGCCACCCCGCTCGTCCAAGCGCTCGCGTACCTCGAATCGGAGCGCCCGCGGAACCAGCGGCGGTGGTTTCGTCTGCCGCAGATCGTAGAGCCGTGGACGGTTCTGTCGACCGATCTCGAGCACGTCGCGGAATCCTGCTGTCGTTACCAGCGCGGTACGGGCTCCCTTCCCTTCCAGGATCGCGTTCGTTGCCACCGTTGAACCGTGCAGGAGTTCGCGCAACGCCGGAAGGACGCCGAGCCGCTCGAGTCCCCGGACGATCGCTCGCGCCGGATCGTCCGGGGTCGACGGTTCCTTGTGCAGACGAAAACCAGTGCCATCCAGGACGACGAAATCGGTAAAGGTCCCACCGGTATCGACACCGACCCGAACCATCACCGCTCCCTCGCTGTCGCTCGATCCCTGGTTAGAAGCCCTCACGTACCACGACACGCTTCGCTATCGTACCGGTTCCTGCATAGGGGCGCACACCGCGCCTGGCCTGCACCGCTCTCGGTGCACCGCGAGTTCACGATAGTCAGCCGAATCCCCCATCGGTACCGTCCGGCTCGAGCAGATCCCTTTGCCAGTAGACTCGACGACATCGACCGAAGACCACTTTTGCACCACGCCTCAGAGACACATGCCGCGCGAACTGTAGCAGAGCCGGACCGCATCACCATGTCAGGAAGCCAGCGCACAGCCGACGCGCCGTTACCGCGTCCGCGGCGAACGCAGGACTCGCTGGGAACTGCACCCAATTCCGAGCCGTCTTCGATCGATACTGGCATCCTTCGGCACGCCTCGACCGCTCGGGTGCGAGGGAAGGCTGCTCCTCGATCACTTCCAGCCAACCGTTCCCTACTCCCTCGTGCATTGCGCTCGCGCTCCTTCCAGGATCGCTTCCCAACAGCACACCCGAGCATATGTCGATAGCCTCGCACGCACGCCGGCCGAACGAGTGCGACCGGCTCTCCCATTCCA
>DAOTYK010000172.1:0-3248 GCA_034434855.1 Thermomicrobium sp. | reverse complement strand
GCCGATGGGCCGCTGGTGCTCCAGGACATCGACCTGACCGTTGCTCCAGGAGAGATCGTCGCTTTGGTCGGCCCCAATGGATCGGGCAAGACCACGCTCGCTCGCCACGTCATCGGTGCGCTGCGACCCGAGCATGGCCGGGTCCTGGTGGCTGGACAGGAGGCCCGCACGCTCTCGATCGGTGAACTCGCTCGTTTCGTCGGGTATGTGGCGCAGAACCCTGACCACCAGCTGGTTCGCACGACACCACGGGACGAGGTCGCCTTCGCGCTCCGGACGCTCGGATCGGCACCAGCCGAGGTCGCTGCCCGGACTGCAGCCGTGCTCGAGCAGTGCGGTCTCGCCCTCGTCGCCGATCGTCCACATTGGATCCTGAGCCGCAGCCAGCGCCAGCTCGTCGCCCTGGCCGCCGCGCTGGCACGCCAGCCACGACTCCTCGTGCTCGACGAGCCGACCAGCGCCCTCGACCGTGCCGGCCGCGATCGTCTCGCCCGCCTGCTCGCCGAGCGAGCAGCGAACGGCCAAAGTACGCTCGTCGTCAGCCACGATCTCCGCTTCGTCGCTCGCTGTGCGCACCGCGTCGTGCTCCTCTCCGGCGGACGCGTCTGGGCCAGCGGGCCCCCGCGCGCCGTGCTGGGTGACGTGGAACTGCTGGCCAGAGCTGGTCTCGTGCCGCTGCCGGTCACTGCGCTCGCCCATGCCCTCGGCTTGCCACCAGCGCTGGAACCGGCAGAACTGATCGCTGCACTGGAACAGGCTGGGAACCACATGCCGACGAGAATCGAGCAGGATAGCGTCGAGCCCCCGGCGAGCGAGCCGGAGGGCCCGCTGCCCGAGACGAGCCCGGCGCGAGCGACGGGCGCTCCCCCGTTCCTGGCGCGGATCGACCCGCGCGTCAAGCTCGCGCTCGCCCTCGCGCTGGCGCTGCCGGTGCTGCTCTGGCAAAGTCCGCTCCTCTTGTTCGCTATGACAGGTTTCCTGCACCTCGTCCTGTGGCGGGCAGGTGGGTTCGACCGCAGGCGCTCGCTCGCGGTCTGGCGAGCTCTTGCCCCGCTCCTCGTCCTCGTGTTGGTGTTGCGGCCGCTCTTCGATCGTTCCGGCACGCCGGTCCTCCTCGAGGCTGGTCCGCTCGTGATCACTCTGCCGGGCCTGTTGGGGGCAGTCGGGGCCGCCCTGCGCGTGGTCGCGCTGGCTCTCCTCGCGCTCGCGTGGTTCGCGACCACGAACGAGCGTGCCTTCGTGCAGAGCCTCGTGCGGCTCGGGCTTCCCCTGAGCGTGGGACTCGCTCTCGCCATCGGCTTGCGCTTCATTCCCGTCTTCGCACAGACGTTTTGGACGGCTGCCGAGGCCTTGCAGACGCGCGGCTGGATCATCCCCGAACGCGGGATGGCCCGACTGCGTGCCCTGCTCCCGGTCCTGTCCGTCGCTCTGGCCGCGACCCTCCGTCAGGCGCAGCAGCTCAGCTGGGCACTCGCCGCCCGGGGAGTCGGTCGGCGCGGGAACCGACCGCGCTTCGCCGATCTCCGCCTGCGTGCGCTGGATTGGTCGGTGCTCGTGACGGGAGCAGCCCTGGCCGCCATGCTCCTCGTCGCGGCCCTGGCCGGGGTGGGGCGTTCACCACTCTGGCCCTTCGATTGAGCCCCACCGGTCCGATGACCCCGCGGTCCTCCCGTCGAGCGCGCCGATCAGCGCCAGGAGCGATCGGTCAGGAGGGGAGCCGGTACCGATTTCGACTCATCGGGATCTGCCGCGGGACGAGCGTCATGGGCGCCAGCAGAACGCTCCGCGGGACGGTGCCGTGCCGCGAGCGCGCAGCTGGCGAGCGTTCTTACGGGTACGCGGGTGCGAGACCTGGTCCGGCGATCAGCGACCGAACGCGGCGGATCGCGTCGGCGTTCATCCGGGGCTGATCGCTGCCTCCACGAGGCGCGTTGGTTCACTTTCGCGATCGGCCGGGGCCCTCATGCTGGACGAGCGGCCCGCTGGAGGAGTTGGTCGCCCGACTGGACACACTCCATCCGCCCGAAGATGGCTCGCTGGCCTCGGACGCCTTCCCTGGCACGTCTCTGGTACCCCGGGTGCCGGTGAGTGCCCGGTGCCTGGTTCAATAGATGCACTTGATATAGCCACCGTCCACCTGGAGCGTCGCTCCCGTGATGTAGCTGGCGCGCTCCGAGGCGAGAAAGACGACCGCGTTGGCGAACTCTTCCGGATCGCCGTAGCGTCCCAGCGGAATGTTCGCGATAACGCGCTGGCGAACTGTCTCGGGATCGACCCCCAGGCGCTCGGCCGTGACACGATCGAGATAGAGCAAGCGTTCGGTGGCGATGCGTCCGGGCAGCACGTTGTTGACCCGGATGTTGTACGGTGCGAACTCTTCGGCCAGTGTCTTGGCGAGGGCAGCGACCCCAGCTCGGAAGACGTTGGAGAGGATCAGGTTGGGGATCGGGACCTTGATCGACGACGACGTCATCACGACGATCGATCCGCCACCACGAGCACGCATCGAGGGGAGCACGCCGCGGATCAGGCGCACGGCACTCAGCAGAGTCAACTCGAACGCTGCCTGCCACGGAGCGTCGTCGGGGAAGTCCTGGAACGTCCCCGCGGGTGGGCCGCCAGCGTTGGTCACGAGGATATCGGCCCCGCCGAAGTGAGCGACCGTGCGTTCGACGAAGGCGGTGATGTCTTCGGCCCGGGTCACATCGGCCGGTATGGCCAGGACGTCGACACCGTGCGCCCGCGCCTCTTCCGCGACTGCCTCGAGCGCCGCTCGATTCCGGCTGCAAATGGCGAGATTCGCACCTTCGCGCGCGAAACCGAGCGCAACGGCTTTGCCCAGTCCCTGGCTCGCTGCAGCGACCATCGCGACCTTGCCACGCAACCCGAGATCCATCCTGCACCTCCTTCGACGAACGCACGGCACCGGACACCGGCGGCCGGCGCCACTTCGCACTGCTCCGTCGAGTATGGGTCGCGTCGACGACGCTGGCAAGGCTGCCTCGCTCGCTCCCAACTGCCCGAGAGCCTGGTCCGGCCGGCCGATCACCGAGACGCATCGGTCACGCGGTGGACAGAAACCGCTTCCCTGCTCCGTGCGACAGGACTCAGCGCTCGCTGCCCTCCTCGGCGAAGACCATGAATTCCAAGAGATTCCCGAAGGGGTCACGACAGAAGAAACGTGGTCGCCCCGGGATCGGAGCAGCGTCGTACGGCTGGTACCCGGCCTCGCTGAGCCGTGCGCGTAC
>DAOTYK010000171.1:0-3990 GCA_034434855.1 Thermomicrobium sp. | reverse complement strand
TGGCGAACGAATACCGTCCACCCGATCACCGGCTGCAAGCCGTGATCCGGCTCCAGGTGGTTCGTGCCCGCCAGTTCTACAGGCAAGCGATCCGTGGTTACCCGTGCCTGCCGCCTCGCGTTCGCCTCGCCATCATCGTGTCCGCCGAAGTCTACGGCGCGATTCTCCAGGTCATCGAGCGCAACCAATACGACACGATACGGCTACGGGCAGTTGCCGGCTACGACGACAAAGCAGCGGCTCTGCTCCGAGCCTGGAAAATCCATCGTCGTCTCTCTCGCGGAGGAACCTGCCCATGTCCGAGCTTTGGCATCGCTTGAGCGAGCCTTTCCGCTCACCGGAACACCAACCGATCGAGTTGCCTGGTCGATCACCGGCATTCCTCTTGATTCACGGATTCATGGGTACACCGGCCGAGTGGCGACCACTCGCCGAAATCCTTCACCGTCAGGGCTTCACGGTTTCGGCACCGCTTCTACCAGGATTCGGTGCCCGGATCGACGAACTGCCAACGGTGACCCTCACCGATTGGGAGGAGACGCTCCTGCGGACCACCAGCCGGATCTCCTCGCACGTGGTCATCGTCGGCTTCTCGCTCGGCGGGGCGCTCGCGACGCTGCTCGCCGCACGCCTGCAACCAGCTGCGCTGGTTCTCCTCGCTCCGTTCTCACGATTGCCCCTGCCCTTCTGGTACCGGCGGCTGATCCCGCTTTTCGAGCGATTCAGCGCCGGCCCGCGACCATTTGCCCGCGTCGATTTCGACGACACAGCCGTTCAGCAAGCGCTTTCCGGATGGAATCCCATGCTCGATCCCTCGGATCCTCTCGTACGCGACGAGTTACGGTCGCTCCGCTTCCCTTGGCGTCTGCTGCGCGAACTCGCGATGACCGCCGAGCGCGCCCGTCAGGCAGCTCGATCGGTCGAGAGTCCTGTCTCCATCGTTCAGGGCCGCAACGACACGACTGTGCCAGCACGCGATACCCGGAACTTTGCCCGCGCATTCGAGAACTTGCGATTTTTCATCGAAACACCGGGGGATCACCAGCTCGTCCGCCCCGAACACCCAGCCTTCCCGCTCCTGTCCCGACTGCTCATCGCGTTGGGGGAAGGGATCGGCGGATGAGCAGACCCGCTTTCTCACGGATGCTCTCACTACTCGTGATCGCTGCACACAGCGTCGCGCTGGCGCGACTCATCCGCTCTGCGCGCCAGCGCCTACGCGACACCAGCCATTCGGCGAGTGACGCTCGACCACCCAATGAGCGCATCGTCGCGATCGTGCCGGTACTGGATGAGCAGAGTCGGTTGGCACCCTGCTTGGAAGGGTTGATCAGCCAACCGCCAGTCGTCTCAGCCATCGTGGTCGTCGACACCGGGTCGAGCGATCGAACAGCCCAGCTGGTCGCCGCCTACCACATGCGCGATCCACGCGTCCGCTGGCTTCCCGTCGGTTCACCACCGGTTGGATGGAACGGCAAGGTCTGGGGGCTCGTGCACGCCTGCCAGACATTCCCGGCGAACTGGTACTTGATCATCGACGCCGATGTGCGGCCGGCACCGACCCTCGCCGAGCGGATGCTCGCGCTCGCTCTGCAGCACGGTGTCACCTGTGGGAGCGTGGCCCTCCATCAAAGACCGATGCCGGACATCGGTAGTTGGCTCCTCCATCCCGCTTTCCTGACCACCCTGGTTTACCGCTACGGAGTGCCCGGCCGACTCCACTCCGAGCCCGGTGACGCGCTGGCCAACGGGCAAGCCATGCTCCTGCACCGTCGGGCTGTCGAGGCGCTCGAAGACCTTCGTCCCCTGGCCTATAGCAACGCCGAGGACGTGGCAGTGGCGCGTCGACTCGTGCAGCTCGGCCACCGGGTCGCCTTCTGGGATGCGTTGGATGACTCCTCCGTCACGATGTATCGGGACGGTCGCGCGATCTGGCACGGGTGGCCGCGCTCGCTGCCAGCGCACGAGGAGCGGCCCGTATGGCGGAACCTGCTGGACATGGCACTTCTCCTCGGTACCCAGGGTGCCTGGCTGCCGCTGCTCCTGGCGAGCCGAGTCGAGCCAACTCTGCGGTCGGCCGCGTTTCTCGCGCTCGCTGTCCGGCTCGGGATGGCGTGGGGAATCCGTCGCGCTTACCCACGGCGACCGATCTGGTACTGGCTCGCGCCCTTGGCTGATCCGCTCGTTGTAGTGCGTCTCTTCACGAGCAGCTGGGACCGCCGGCCGACCTGGCGTGGACGACCGATCGGAAAGGACGTGCAGCATGCGCGCGAGTCGCTTGGCGTGGGCTCTCTATAGCGCTTATGTCGTAGCGCTCCTCTTCGGCGTGGGAGGGATCGCGATCGCACTTGAGCGACCGGACCTCTGGGCACAACTCGAACTCGGTCGCTCCGCCTATAGTTTCGGCATGCAGTGGGGCGGTGTCGTCTACATCGTACTCGGTGCTGCCGCGCTTTTCATTTATGCCTGGAGCGCGATCGGCCCACGTCGAACGCTCATCTTCTTTCTGCTCAGTGTCACCATCTCGTTGAGCGCCGAGCTCATCGGCACCAGCACTGGCTGGCCCTTCGGTGACTACAGTTACACAAGCGGCCTCGGCTACAAGATTCTGGATCGCGTGCCGTTCACCATTCCGCTTTCCTGGTTCACTGTTGGGCTCGCGTCCTATCTTTTGGCGCTTCGGCTGCGCCGATACTTGCCCCGTCGGGGGTCATCCTGGCCTCCGCTGCTCGCTGGCGTCTGGCTCCTCGTCGTTTGGGACCTCGTGCTTGATCCGGCGATGGCGCACGAGGCGATGCAAGCACGCTTTTGGGTTTGGCATCAAACCGGTTCCTACTTCGGGATGCCGGTCATCAACTTCGCCGGGTGGGCTCTCACCGGAATCGCGTTCACAGCCACGAGCCGCTGGGCCTGGCGCGCCGAACCCGTACTCCGCTCGGCCACATTCCCGTATGCCATCTACGCCGCCAACATCCTGTTTGCGAGCGCCTTGTGCGCAACGGTCGGACTGTGGGGACCGATCGCGCTGGCGTTCGTAGCTGGCTTGCTCCCAGCAACGCTGGCACTGGTCTCCGATGACTCGACACGTTCGCGAGCACGCCGCGCAGGGCAGCGCGAGCCTGAACCCGTGGTCGAGCACATCTCTTGGCTCGTGCTCCGCACCCTTGCCCGTCTCACCCTCCGTCGACCGATCGTGTTCCACACGGCCCAGCCTCTCCCGTCGGGGCCGGCGATCCTCGCTGCTCAGCACGTCCATCACCTGGACGATGGTCGAGCTCTCCTGTCGATTATCGATCGTCAGTTGCGATTTCTGGTAGCCCTCGATTGGGTACCCGATCGGCGTTGGCGTCGCGCGATGGAACTGCTCTGCCGAATTGCTGGCTGGCCGACGATCGTCCGGCCGCGCGAGATCGACCGACCGGGACAGATCTACTCGCCACGAGAGGCCCAGCGTCTTCTGGTCGGCGGCCTGCGCGAAGCAGTGCGGCGCGTTGCCGCTGGTCAATTGCTGGTCGTTTTTCCGGAAGGATACCCGCTGATCGACCCGCATCTTCCGGCACGCCGCAGCACGAACGATCAGGTGTCCCCCGGAGCCATTTGGATCGCCCGTGCCGCGGCAGCCCGAATCGGCACCTCGATTCCCGTCTACCCCGTCCAACTGGAGACCATCAGCTCCCCGATCGTCGTCATGATCGGCGAGCCTATCATGGTCACGAACCAAACCGATGTTGGGAGAGCGACGCGTCAGCTCGAGGTCGCACTGCGGGCGACGCGGTCCGTTGCGGGGCCGTTCGACGAACGTTTGGCCACGCAGCTCGCCGGAGAGGAGCACTGAATGACGCGCATCGTCGTTATCGGAGCAGGGTTCGGGGGACTCGCTGCGGCAGTTCGCTTGTTGGCGGCTGGATACCAGGTGACCGTCGTGGAGGCGCTGGAACGACCCGGCGGCCGAGCCGGCTATCTGGAACTGGGCCCCTATCGCTTCGATAC
>DAOTYK010000170.1:0-7795 GCA_034434855.1 Thermomicrobium sp. | reverse complement strand
TATCCCTGGCGCGTCCAGATCGAGCCGGACGTCGTCCTGCCTCCCGGTGAGTATGTCCCTGCTGAAGACATCGCCCATCAGCTTCATCACGTCCAGAAATGGCCAAAAGACCATTGGCGATTAGCCTTCCAAGGGCAGCTTCATCGCATCGACGAGCATGATTACGAGCTGATCCGCACAGCCCTCGTCCAGGCAGCGAGTCGGCGGAGTGTCGCCCCATGACACGCACTGTTTGGCGGCTGATCAAGGGTCTCGGTGTCGCGCTCGCGGTGATGGTCCTGAGCATCCTTCCGCCGGGGTTGCACCTCGTCTTGGGGCCACTTTCACCACTGATCGGAGGCTTCGCCGCTGGCGTCGTCGGACAACTGCGTGCTGGAGAGGCATTCGTGCTCGGTCTCCTCGAAGCGATGGCAGCTGGTCTCGTGGCCGGCTTCATCCTGCCGGTACTCGCTCATCTCGAGTTGGGAACCGCGACACTCTGGTTTTTCGGTGTCGGGGCTGCCATCTACGCCGGCACACTGAGCGGGATCGCGGCGTATTTCGGAGGCCAGCAAGGTCAGCGTGCCAGGTGAGAGAGGGTGAGCGATGGGCTATTGTCCACGTTGCGGTGAACACACGCCGTATCGAGACGAGGATCGCGAGCGGACGATGGAACTTCACCCGGTCCGCATACCAGTCCAGTCCCGCATCGTGCCGTTTCCGCCGGACGTTCCTGATGGGACAACGCTCCGATACGCTGGATGCCTCTTCAGTGTACGTCGGGTCGGGGAAGCGTACGAGTTGACGCTGCTGCGCGTCGGTCACGCCTGAGTCCGCGCGTTTCTCGGGGCGAGCGGTGGCCAGCCCAGCCAGGTGATCGCTGAACGGCAAGCGGCCACGGTGTCATACCGAGCCGCTTCGTGTTGCGGGACAGGCGGAATCTCCACGAAACGGCGATCGGCATGCGACCAACGTGACGAACCGGTCGTCGCGAGCGGGTGAGGACCGAGAGGAATCGCGTCCGGTGAGGCGCATCTGAAGCGAGAGAACGGCGACGTCCTCCAGTGTCTCGGCCGGGAATCCGGCGACGAACGCTTCCCACCCGCACCGGTCGCCCAATCACGCGCGGCAAAGAGCAGCCCGCGCGCTCGCCCAGCGACCTCGCGCGTTTCCCGCCGCGCGGGGTGCAGAAAACGAGCGCCCCGACGAACTGCCGAGGCGCTGTCCGGTGGAGATGGGGGGAGTCGAACCCCCGTCCAGAGCGTTCAGCCGAGGATATGCTACAGGCTTAGTCGGTGTTCTGCTGTCGCTGCCAGGCTCCCACCGACAGGATCCCGGTCAGCCGAGCCGGATCACGCTTGACCCCGCCCGCACCGGCGCTTGGGCGAGGGGCACCCCGGTCTTGCGACGCCCGCTCCGAACCCACCGGGGAAGGGTCCGGGCAGACGTGGCTGCGTGAATTACGCAGCCAGAGCGAGTTCGCGCTCGCCAGTTACTTGGCTGCCCCTTTTTACGAGTTCGTGGGCGACCTCGGCCTGCAATCCTCGCACCTACGGCCCTGTCGAATCCAGTCATCCCCAGGGCTCATCGTCGCGAGCGCGAATGAAAGTATACCGCATCCGGAGCATTCTGCCAAGAGGTCGGCCCTGTCCGGTGGCCCAGCCGTGCTCTCGCCTGGTCTTCCCGTCCTCGCCAAAGCGGTGAGCACGCGTGACGCGCATCCACTCCTTCTCCGGGGAATCGCTCCCGTCAGTCCCGAACCGTCACCAGCGCGGACTGATCGCTCGCTCGATCTCGCGCCGCGCCTCCCGCTCGGCGATCGCCTCACGCTTGTCGTACTGCTTCTTGCCGCGCGCCAAGCCGAGATCGATCTTGGCCAGGCCCCGACGGATGACCAGCCGGAGCGGCACGAGCGTATACCCACGCTTTTCCAGCTTGCCGCGGAGATAGTCCAGTTCCCGCTTGTGCACGAGCAGTTTGCGCGGACGCGTCGGGTCGTGCTGGTGCTTCCCACTGGCACCTGGATACGGGCTGACATGCATACCGATGAGCCAGAGTTCACCATCCTCGATGCGCGCGTAGGCATCGCGGAGATTGACACGCCCAGCCCGGATCGACTTGATCTCCGAGCCGGTGAGCTGGATTCCCGCCTCCAGCTCTTCTTCGATGAAATAGTCGTGGTACGCCTTGCGGTTGACCGCGATGACCTTTTCGCCGTCGCGGCTCTTGGTCGTCCCCTTGCTCATGCCTCAATCCTACTCCGCCACGCCGGCGCACTCCAGACCGCTTCCGTCAGCCACCTTACGGCATGACACGATGCCTCAAGGAAACTGACCAGTTCTGCCGAGTTGCCGCCGCTCGGTCCAGCCAGCAGCCGATCCGCCCACTCGGTAGCCGCGCTGAGTACACTGGATCGGGATGGGCGAGACGATCGACGCCTACGAGATCATCGCCGACTACTACGACCTCGAGTTCGCGCGCTTCAGCGACGACATCGAGGTCTATCTGGCCTTCGCGCAGCGCACCGGCGATCCGATCCTCGAGATCGGCTGTGGAACCGGTCGGTTACTCGCGCCCCTGGCCCGAGCTGGATACACCGTACACGGCGTCGATCGTTCTCCCGCTATGCTGGCCCGCGCTCGCGAACGTCTCCGTGCCGAGGGGCTCGAACATGTCCAGCTGTTCCAGGCCGACGCGGTCGATCTCCGGCCACTGGCCGACGGTTTCTACCGGCTCGCCATCATCGCACTGAACGGGTTCCTCCATCTCCTCGATCGAACTGCCCAGCAGCGAGCGCTGGCCGAACTGCATCGTGTCATGACCACAGGCGGGCTCCTGCTCCTCGATCTTCTCCACCCCACTCCGGCGCAGCTCCAGGCCTTGGAGCAGCCGCTCAGCTGGGACGGGAACTGGCGCTTACCGGACGGAAGTCGCCTCGACCGCTTCGCCAGTCGCAGCGTGCATCCGTCGGAGCAGACGATCACCACGACACTCTTTTACGACCGCACTGATGCGCACTCCGGCCAGGTGACACGCCGGGTCGTCAGCTACACGCTCCGCTTCGTTCATCGCTTCGAGCTGGAACTCCTGCTCGAACAGGCCGGGTTCGCTGTGGAAGCCGTCTATGGTTCGTACGATCTCGACCCGCTCACCGACGAGAGTCCGCAGATGTTCGTCGTGGCGCAGCGCCAGCTGTCCCCGGCTATACTCGCTGCGCGTCGAGCGTGAAGATCGTTGCGGAGGCACGGCTGTGATCCACGGTGTCGAAATCAAGCGACTGGTCACCCACGTCGACGAGCGCGGTTCGCTGACCGAACTCATTCGCTGCGACGACCCCTTCTTCGAGAAGTTCGGTCAGTGCTACGTGTCCGTCTCTTGGCCCGGGGTCATCCGCGCCTGGCATTGGCACAAGAAACAGACCGATTACTTCGTCTGCATCCGCGGGATGATCAAGGTTCCCTTGTTCGACCTGCGCCCGGAGTCGCCGACCTACCGCGAGCTCAACGAATTCTTCCTGGGCGATGACAATCGGATCGTTCTCAAGATTCCGCCGGGCGTCGCACATGGATTCAAGAACATCGGGACGGAGCCCTGTTACCTGCTCAACTTCCCGACCGAGCCCTACGACCCGGACGATCCCGACGAATATCGCTTACCCTACGACACACCGGAAATCCCGTACTCGTGGGAGATCAAGTATCGCTGAAGGAGCTGCTGTGACGCTGCATCGCACCTATCCGCCTCGCTTGCCCATTCGACCCGCCGAGCAGCCGGTCGACGCCATCGTCCGGCTCCCGGGGTCGAAGAGCTTGACCAACCGGGCACTCGTCCTCGCCGCCTTAGCGGATGGCACGAGCGTGCTCGAAGGGGCCCTCTTCAGCGAGGACAGCTGGGTAATGGTCGATTCGCTGCGCCGTCTCGGCATTCCGGTCGACGTCGACGAGACCGCGGAACGCATGATCGTGCAGGGGAAGGGCGGCACGCTGCCAGCGACCCGGGCCGAGCTGTTCGTCGGCAATTCCGGCACGACAGCTCGTTTCCTGACGGCGATGACGGCGCTCGGTCACGGCGAATACCTGATCGACGGCGTCCCGCGCATGCGCGAGCGACCGATCCAACCGCTCCTCGACGCACTCGCGCAACTGGGTGTGCAGACTGAATCGCTGCTCGGCACGGGTTGCCCGCCGGTCCGGGTGCGGAGTCGAGGACTCGCCGGAGGAACCATCCGCCTGCGGGGCGATATCTCCAGCCAGTATCTCAGCGCGCTCCTCATGATCGGCCCGTGCACGCGCGACGGTCTCCGCATCGAACTCGAGAGCCCGCTCGTCTCCGTGCCCTATGTGGAGATGACACTGGCCGTGATGGCTGACTTCGGGGCGATCGCCACGCATGAACGTGCTCAGGTCTTCCACGTCCCGGGGAATCAGCGCTACCGATCCCGCACCTACGCCATCGAGCCGGATGCCTCGGCCGCTTCCTACTTTTTCGCCCTCGCCGCCGCAACCGCCGGTCGCATCCGCGTCCTCAATCTCGGCACACGATCTCGCCAGGGTGACGTCCAATTCGTGGATCTCCTGGAGCGCATGGGATGTACCGTCATCCGCGAGCCCGATGCTCTCACAGTCGTCGGGAAACGACCGCTCCGCGGCATCGAGGCGGACATGAACGCGATTTCCGATACCGTCCCGACGCTCGCTGCTCTCGCACCGCTCGCCGAAGGTCCGGTCGTCATTCGCAATGTGCAGCACATCCGGTACAAGGAAACCGATCGCATCGCAGCGGTCGCCAACGAACTCCGCCGCCTGGGAATCACGGTCGAGGAGTTTCCCGACGGACTGCGCATCGAGCCTGGTCCCGTCCAGCCGGCCGTGATCCGGACCTATGGGGATCACCGCATGGCGATGAGCTTCGCGATCCTCGGCTGCGCTGTCCCCGGCTTGGAGATCGATGACCCGGGATGCGTGGCCAAGACCTTCCCGGACTTCTTCGAGAGACTGGAGGCAGCGCTCGGTCGCCGCTGAGTCGTCAGACGCGAGCCGCGCGGTTCATCAGATAACAGTCGGCGAGGACCAAGAGGAGCATCGCCTCGGCCACCGGAACCACCCGAGGGCAGATCGACGGATCGTGGCGCCCCTCCACCACGATCGTGCGCTCGTTACCGTGGATATCGACCGTTCGCTGCGGCCGTGCGATCGAGGAGGTCGGCTTCACCGCCAGGCGAACGATGATCTCCTCGCCGGTGGAAATGCCTCCCAGCATGCCGCCGGCACGGTTCGTCAACGTCCGCACGCGACCATTGTCCAGGATGAAGGGATCGTTGTGCTCATGACCACGGAGGCGCGCGGCAGCGAAGCCGTCGCCGATCTCGACTCCTTTGACAGCTGGGATGCTGAGCATCGCATACCCGATCAAGGCATCGAGCTTGTCCATCGTTGGCTCACCGAGCCCGGGTGGCACGTTGCGTGCCCGGACCTCGACGATTCCCCCGACGCTCGTCTTCTGCTCCTTCGCTTCGAGGATGGCTGCCACCATCTTTTGCGCTGCGACCGGATCCGGACAGCGCACCGGATTGCGGTCGATCTCGTCACGATCGAACGTCTCGATCGTGATCCCACCGAGTTCGCGGACGAAGCCATAGACCTCCACACCCGCCACCGTGCGCAAGAGTTGTCGCGCGATCGCACCGGCCGCGACTCGTCCCCACGTCTCGCGGGCGCTCGAGCGCCCACCACCTCGGTGATCCCGGTGCCCGTACTTGACCCAATAGGTGTAGTCGGCATGGCCAGGGCGGAAGACATCGCGCAGCGGTTCGTACTTGCTGGAATCAGCGTCAGCATTGTAGGTGATGAGCGAAATCGGGGCGCCGGTCGTCTTTCCCTCGAACACCCCGGAGAGGATGGTCACGCGGTCGCGCTCCTGACGCGGCGAGGTCACTTCGCTCTGCCCGACGCGCCGCCGATCGAGGTCACGCTGGATGATCTCCTCGTTCAGTTCCAGGCCTGCTGGACACCCGTCGACGACCACACCCAGGGCGGGCCCGTGCGATTCGCCCCAGGTCGTCACGCGGAACAATCGTCCGAACGTGCTGCCCATCGTCCCTACGCTCCTCCGTTTCCTCGCCAGCTGCGTCGGTCCCATGCTTCGATCGGATCAGCGAGCCAGCGTCCATAGAGCCGGTAATCGAGTTCGGGAACGCGCCGGAAGCCGAACCGCTCGTAGAGCCGCCGGCTCCGCTGATTGCTCGCCTGCGTGCTGAGCGCGATGCGATGCGCGCCACGAGCAGCCAGGACCTGCGCTGCCCAAATCAGAGACTCGTATCCGTATCCACGCCCCTGGAACGCCGGCCCCACCGCAAGCCGATCGAGATGTCCCCAGCCGCGTAGGCGCGTGATCCCCACATAGCTGACCGGCGTACCGTCGCTTTCCCGCCCCAGATAGACGTCGACACGCGGATCGCTCATGTACGCATCGAACTCCCGCTCACTATTCCACCAAAGCCATGCGAAGGCATCATGATCCAGATCCAACAGTTCTCCCATCGCGAAGGGATCTTCGAGCGCAACGCGCTCGAACCGCAAGCGGGCTGGAGCCGGCGGCGTCGAGTAGAGAACCATCTCGTAGACCAGGATCTCTTCGATCAACTCGAAACCCAAGCGCTGGTAGAAGCTACCTGATCGCCGCTCCTCCTGTTCCGTCGCAACCAGGAGCTGTTTCCCTTGCTCGGTAGCCGCGCGCGCCAAGGATTCGATCAGTCGATCGGTAAGGTTTCCCGTCGTAACCTCGAGAAGCGCGACGATCTCCTCGCGGTGACGCCACGGCCCAGCCAGCACGTACTCGCCGGTCGTGGGTGCCCACAAACTGAGTCCGGGCGCCTCGCGCACGAGACGCGCCACGCCCCGGAGATCGTAACGAGAACCCCACTTCAGCCGGAGACGAGGCAGATCCTTCGGTTCCAGGGGAACGATGAGTGTCGATCCGACCATCACGCAGTCGCTCTCGGCCGATTCTCGCATCAACGGGCGGCACGCTCCGGCGCGATCCAAACTCTCTCTAGACCGAGGATACCCAAAGGGGTAACCGGAAGGTCGCGCACCCGCGGTGCGACGAGCAAGTATTCCACGTCGAACGTCAGGGGCAACACCACTGCGTCGTCGAGGATCTGCTGCTGCGCTGCCACGAGCGACGCCTGCCGCTCCTGCGGATCGGTGACCCTCCGGGCAGCCACGAGGAGTTCTTGCACCGCAGCATTCCGATACTCGATCGGCCGGTTCGGACTGTCCTCAGCGAAGAGCGCATCGATCACCGCCTCCGGATCGGGATAGTCGGCGATCCAAGAGAAGACGAAGATCGGTAGGCGCCGAGCATCGAGTTCAGTCAAGTAGTCGGGCCAGTCGTACTGGAGCACTTCGACCTCGACCCCGAGCTCGCGGCGCCACACCTGCCCCAACATGACTGCAACGTCACTCCCAGCGCTGGCGATTTCCAAACGAAGCGCGCGACCGGTCAGCGCGCGGCGCGCCTGCTCCGGGTCAAAGGGCGGTACCGCTGCTTCCCAGGGACCTCCCGGCATACCCTCCGGAATGAGTCCCTGTGCCAGTGGCACCTTGCCTTGCAGCGTCACCCCGGCGACCTTCTCGCGCGGGAACGCCTGGATCAGAGCTCGCCGCACGACGACGTCGTCCAATGGCGGAACGTCCGGATTGAAGAACACGTAGGTTGCACCGAGGAGCGGCTGGGCGATCAGTTGGTCACGATATGGCGATTCGGGTGCGGTCAAGCGATCGACCGCCCAAACGGGAACAGCCGCGACGTCGAG
>DAOTYK010000169.1:0-3587 GCA_034434855.1 Thermomicrobium sp. | reverse complement strand
GATCGTCTCACCTATGCCGGGCCAGCAGCAGCGGTGCTCGGCAGTTCGATCCCGAACTGGCAGCCCTTCTGGCCCGGCTATTATGTGGGACGCCTGCGGACACCGTTGGGGCCGGTCCGAGTCGTGGCTACGCAGCCGGTCAGTCGCCAGCTGCTCCTTTCGACGGATTCCGGTCATTGGGCGATTTCGCCTGCCCAGCCAGTCGCCTTCCTCGATCAGCTCGCACTCGCGCGTCGTCGACATGGTTCGGAAATCGGCAGTGCTGCGATCGCTGGTCGTGATGACCTGGCCGCTGCTGGCTGGACCGCTGCCTTCCCGACGCTGAGCCAGGCTAAAAAGGAGGCACGCGAGCGAGGTCTCGGGGCGCTTGTGCCGAGCATGGGTCGGGATCCGCTATCGCTCGTTTTGCTCGGTCTCGCGCTCCTGTTGCTCGCCAGCCAGTTCGTTTTCCTGCTCGTGCAGTCCTCGCGGTTACCGGAGATGCTCGTTCTGCATTGGAACGCTGCCGGGCTGCCGGATCGCATCGGAACTCGCCGCGAGGTGTGGATCTTGCCGATCGTTGCGACCATCGTCGTCTTCGCCAATGCGGCACTGGCCGTCCTGGCTGCGTCGCTCGAACGGTTCGCGGCCTGGCTGCTGCTCGGGGGGACGATCATTGTGCTGGTCCTCGTCTGGATCGCTCTCCTCGTGATCACGCTCTGAAGGCAAGGGACAGGGGCTGGATCGTGGCGAACGCGATCACCGCTGGGCGCATCGTCCTCCTCTTCCTGGGCATCGGCCTGCTCTACACGCAACGGGTGTGGACGCTCGGTCTCGCCATCGTCATCATGCTCGTCGTCTTCGTGGCGGATGCACTGGATGGGATCGTCGCGCGCCGGCGAGGGCGAGAGACGGTATTCGGCGCGGTATTCGATATCGCTGGTGATCGCGTGGTGGAAAACGCGCTGTGGGTGGTCTTCGCCGATCTCGGCGTGATCGGCGTGTGGGCACCGCTTCTCGTGCTGACGCGCGGTTTCCTCGTCGATGGACTGCGCAGTGTCGCGCTGCAAGCGGGGCGCACGCCTTTTGGTGAGCGCTCCATGGCACGCACGGCCATCACTCGTTTCTTGACTGCCTCGCGGTTCATGCGGGCGCTGTACGGTACGGCCAAGTTGGTGGCGTTCCTCTTTCTCGCTGGTGCAGTCGCGACGGGACGTGCGGAGTTCCCGATCATCGACCGACTGTACGTCGAACCGGTGTTTCTGGTCGGTGGGTGGCTGAGCGTGTATCTCACACTGGCGTTGACAGTCGTCCGAGGACTGCCGGTCATCGTCGATGCGTGGCCGTACCTCAGCTGGACAAGGGAAGAATTCGCTCGCGACCGACGATCGGGCTGAGCGGTGAACGGATGCAAAGCGATCGTTTCGGCAGAGCGACGTTTCCCCCTCTCCTGGAACGTGCGGCCCGTTGGGTGGTCGATCGCATCGGAGAAGCTGCGTACCTGCTGTGGCGCTCGCGTTGCCAGGATCTCTGTGCGAACTTGGCGCATGTGCTCGGTTTGCCGGCGGACAGTCGTACGGTGCGGTCGGCAGCACGGCGAGCCTTCCAGGCGAGTGCACGGAACATCGCAGCGCTCCTCGTTCTGCGCCTGACAAGAGGTCGGTGGTGGCCGGTGATCGAGATGGAAAGAGCTCCGGTGGCGCTCTCCGATTCACCGGTCATCCTCGTCTCGGCGCATCTGGGCCCGTTCGACGTCGTGGCTGCCACGATCATCTCCGCTCGTGGTCTCCGACTGGTCAGCGTGGCTGCTCCGATGCGTCCGTGGTGGGTCGACCGCTTGATGCGCTGGCTACGCGGTGTATCGGGCATCGAACTCGTGCCGCCGACGACTGCCGGTCTCTTTCGCGTGCGGCGGGCACTCCACGCCGGCAAGCCGGTCGTCTTTCTGGTCGATCGTGATGTCACGGGAAGCGGACGCCTGGTGAGCTTCTTTGGGGCGCGGACGACCTTGCCGGATGGTCCGCTGCGGCTCGCTCGTCGCCTGAATTGTCCCATCGTACCCGTCTTCTGTTATCGTGCCGAGAATGGATACCGGATCCGCTATGGAGAGCCGCTCCGCGTCGCGCGAACGGCGAAGCGCCAACAGGACATCACTGTCGCACTCGAGGCACTGGTTCGGCAACTGGAGTGGGCCATTCGGGAGGCCCCGGATCAATGGCTCGTTTTCAGTCCCGTCTGGCGACGAGAACGTGGTCGTCCGCGGCTTGTTTCCCGACGTTTCCTCGTCTGAGCGAGCGGTTCAGCCCACAGGTCATACGGCTCAGCCTGGGTGATGCGGACAGTCACGAACTCACCCAGTGGCAGTTCGTCGGGAACGAAGACGAGCCCGTCGACCTCTGGAGCGTGGCGCGCTGCCCGACCAGCCGACAGGGGAGCGCGGTTTCCCCTCTCGTCTTCGACTTCGCCAGCGCCTTCGACGAGGATGGGAAGGATCTTCCCGACGAGTGCCTTGTTCTTGGCCCACGAGATGCGTTGCTGGAGTTCCATGAGTGCGGCCCGGCGCTCTTCGGCGATCTCCAGTGGAACCGGGTCCTCCATGCGGGAACTCCGGGTCGGTTGCTCGCGGGAATAGACGAAGACACCGACGTGGTCGAACTCCATCTCGGCGACGAAATCGTAGAGTCGCCGGAACTGCTCGTCGGTTTCACCGGGAAAGCCGACGATGAAGGTCGTTCGGAGAGCGACGTCCGGCAAGCGTTCCCGCGCGTAGGCGATGAGCCGGCGATAGAGATCGGGGTCGCTCGGTCGCATCATGCGGCGGAGAATAACTGGATCGGCATGTTGGAGCGGAATATCCAGATACCGAACACACGGCTGCAGTTCAGCCATGGTGTCGATGAGCCGGAAGAGGAGTGGACTCGGATAGAGGTACAAAAGGCGGAGCCACGGCAGTTCGGGGACGTGCTCTACGATCGAGCGAAGCAGGTCCGGAAGCGCGTTGCGGAGACCCAGGTCTGCCCCGTAGCGGATCGTGTCTTGGGCAACGAGGATGATCTCCTTGGTGCCCGCGTTCACGAGTTCCCGGATCTCACGCACGATCTCGGAGGGACGCTTGCTCCGCTGGTTTCCTTTGATGAGGGGGATGGCACAAAACGAACACCGGTGATCGCACCCATCGGCGATCTTGACATACGCGCTCGGCCGTCTCACAGGCAGGCGCGGAAAGGACGGCAGATCACGCGTGCCCTCGCGCACACTGGGGATCGGTAGGCCGAGGAGTTCAGCGACCACGGTGTCGATACGGTTCCAATCGTGTGTCGGGACATAGGCGTCGAGGCCGGGCGGCAGCTCTGCCCGGTGCTCGTCGAGGGAGACCATGCACCCGGCCGCGATGATGACTTGACCCGGACGACGGCGAGCGGCCAGTTCCTCGATAGCCGCACGTGATTCGGCACGAGCTGCCGCGAGAAAGCCACAGGTGTTGACGACGAGCACTGCGGCCTCTTCCGGATCGTCTGTCGGCTGCAGCCCACGCGCGATCAATCGCTGCGCCATGCCCTCGGAATCGACCTGATTTTTCGAGCACCCGAGCGTCACGATGTGAAAGC
>DAOTYK010000168.1:0-3321 GCA_034434855.1 Thermomicrobium sp. | reverse complement strand
CGATCGAGCAAGACGACACCGAAGTCGTACCTCTCGTCCGGGCTGATACCGCCCTCCACCCAGCCGCGCGGCACCGACGCATCGGTCGCGGACGCGGTTCCGAACGGGGTCACCAGCTGGCCTCGCTGACGGTCCGCCCCAGGGATGACCGCGAGACGGGTAGCCCATCCGCCGCGTTCGGCGAGATAGAGGCAGTGCGCGGCCGTGAGAACGACTGCCGGTCCGATCAGCGTCCCGGAACAGGAGAACAGGGCGCCGTCAGCCGTTTCACCGACGAGGAGGACGACCGCTGAGGCCGGGAAGCTCGTGGTCGGCGTGACGCGCACGCGGTCGTCCGGCGGGAAGATGCGCTGGTAGCGAGCGCGTTCGGCAGCCTGCGCGAGCAGATTCGGCGGGGCGGGAGCGAACCCCGCTTGCGGTCGGACGAGCGCCTGCGGATCGGTCGTAGCACCGCTCGGGACGAGGAGGCCGCTCAGGCTCGCCCCGATCAGTGCCACCAAGATCGCTGCGACCCAGCGTTGCATGACTCCCCTTCCTTCCCCGCGCGCCGGATTGCGCCCACTCTCCATATCGGCCAAGCAGAGCCGACAGCGAGAGGGAGCGCGCCGAGGCTCTCGTCTCGTCGGAGAGGCTCGAACGCGAGACTCGTCGGACGACACGTCGCCGTTCTCGTTGGCACCGGAGAGCGCTCGGCGCACCGAAGATCGGTCGAGCGAGGGGTCATCGACACGGCAAAACGACTCCGGCATCATCCGGCCAGGACCGTCACTGACCTCGACACAGCGAACTGACTCTCCAGCCCGCGCACGAAGGATAGCGCAGCGGGGCCGGATGACACGAGGCGGTCGACCAGCATGCGCACCTGGGTGAGCCGATTCCCGTGGTGCCGGTTCCCGACCCATGCCGAGTTGCGCAGTCACGTGGAGGGGCACTCCGGAACACGCGAGAAGCGAGCCAGTATCCAGAGCGCGGCCGCCTTTGCAGGAGTGCGCACCGACCGGAGGTTCGTTGACCCGACATCTCGCCCCACACAGTCCGGCGGAACACACGGATACCCTGTCCAACCGCCGAATCCAGTTCTGGACGTGTAGCGGGCCCGAAGACGATGAGAACGATGAGCACCATGACCAGCGAATCCAGACCCGTAGCAAACCTTCGCTCGTTTCGACACCTCCGCTCCCGTCGCCGCGCTGTTCGACACCAACTCCGTCTTCCTCCTCTGGCCCGCTCTGTCACGCATTCCCCTGATCATGCTACCGAGGAGCACGCGAAAGCCTCGGATCACGGGCGAGCCGGACATCGCTAGCGCATTCGCGGCGGGGCCCTTTGCTGGCAGCTCGCGTGCAAGTCGGCGCGCTCGCGGTGCGTCGAGCGACCGCGAGCGCGAGACGAGATCTGGTGCAGTAGAGTAGGGCGGACGACCTGCTGGACCGTCGCGGTCGGCGGACGAACCGACTGAAGGATCGAGGGAAGGGACACGAACGATGACGACAGAGCGGGAGGAACGGCACGCGCTGGTGATCGTGGCTCATCCGGACGACATGGAGATCGGCTGCGGTGGGACGGTCGCGCGCTGGGTCGAGGAGGGCTGGACCGTCCGGCTCGTCGTGGTGACCGATGGCGGCGCGGGTGGACCGGACGACGCGACCGACGTGAGTCCGGAAGCCCGCCGGCGCATCAGCGAGCAGCGCAAAGCGGAACAACGCGAGGCAGCCCGGATCCTGGGGTTGGCGAGCGTCGACTTCCTCGACTATCCGGATGGCCAGCTGGAGCCGACCCTGGAACTCCGACGGGATCTCGTGCGACTGATCCGCCGCTACCGGCCACAGGTGCTGGTCATTCCTTCACCGGATCGCAACTGGTCTCCCTCCTACCAAGTCGGGCGCTATCACCCCGATCACCTGGCGGTCGGACAGGCTGCCTTGGCGGCCGCCTACCCGGCAGCTGGGAACGCCTGGGACTTTCCCGAACTCCTGCGCGAAGGGCTCGCTCCGCATCATGTCCAGGAGATCTGGGTGATCAACGCACCGGTGCTCAACCATGCAGTCGACATCTCGACGACGCTCGAGCGGAAACTCGCCGCGCTCCGTGCCCATCGCAGCCAGTTCGGGGATCGGCTGGCCCTCGTCGAGCGCTGGCTCCGCCAGGCCGCCATGGAGCGCGGCGTCCGGCATGGCATGCACTATGCCGAGGAGTTCCACCGTATCCGTGTCCGCGAGCCGTTCCCCTTCCGACGGTGAGCGAACGACGGTCGGTGAACGACTTGGGCAGCGAGCCGAGAGACGACCGCGGAAGCTCACCTGGCAACGATCGCGGTCACGGATCCCTGCTGAGCCGGTTCCGCTGCACCGAGCCGTCCAGGAGCCCGAGCCCTCCTGTCCGGAATACCTGGCGCCGAGCGCTTCCCCATCGGCATCGAGCGATCCAGTGGCGCGCCTGCCTCTCCGAGGAATGGACGGGACGAGCCACGCGAGGAATGCTTCTCGGACAGTCCTCGCACCACAACGCGATTCCCAATCCTTGCTCGAGCAGGGCGATCCTTCGGCCGCGTGAGGATGCGCAAGCGTGTCCCGGCGCTCCTGCGTCGATGTCAGAAGCGAGACCGGCAACAGCCACCCAGCCGAGGACCGCGAGTTGGCAAGCGAGTTCCCCTGCTCGAACTCCGCGCTCGGGTGACGCATGCCGGTGACGGCGATCCCAAAACATCGCTTCAAGCAACTCCACGTTTCGCCAACGAATCAGCGGCGGTGGAGGGCCCTTTCCCTCGTTCCGCTGCTTGCCTGTCGTGCGGAGCTGGTGCGGATCGCCTTGTTTCCGCTGCAGTGAGGGAGCCCGAACCGGTTGACACGCTCATTCGTCGTCTCCTCGATCACAGTCGGGTGCGTGTCCACGTCACGACGAGAGCGGATACCTGCAGGAAAGCCGCTCGGCCAGCGAGGTACCAGTGCCCAGTTCGCTCGTCCGCAAGCTCGGTGTGTCTGGCTAGCGCGAAACCCCGGGTCCCAAGCCCCCGGCAAGCCAGCAGACGCTCATCGACTACACACGAGAGCAGAGACCGGCATCCAGCGTACGACCACACCCAACCGGAACTCGCTGAGCCGGAAACGTCGAGGGATCGAGGAACGCGGCAGCCTCCGGAGACTGACTGGTACGGCAGCCTAATGAACGGACGTCGCGGTCATCGAGCAACAACCTTGCGAGGCGAGCACTTCACTGCATCGGCAACTCATGCGACACTGGCGAGCGGTGCGCAGGGAGCGCGCGTGACCCTCGCGCGCTCGGTCGGCAGGGAGGATGGTCAGGATGACTGGAGAGACGATC
>DAOTYK010000167.1:0-1760 GCA_034434855.1 Thermomicrobium sp. | reverse complement strand
GGTAGCTCGCGATGCTCACGCTCGTCCTCGCCACCGTTCTCGCGTTCGCTGCCGGTGCGCTCGTCGCGCTGCTCTGGCAGCGTCACCGGTCGGGCGCCGAGCTGAGCCGGATGCTCGCCGAGCTCCGCCGCGCGCATCCGACGGTCGGCCCGCTCCAGCGACCGCTCGTCGACGGGCAGTCGTTGGGGAGCGTGCAGTCCCTGCTCGACGATGCGCTCCGCTTCCTGGAGCGCGAGCTGGAAGGGGCTTCGGCCCGGCAGAGCCAACTGGCCGCCCTTTTCGATCACCTGAGCGATGGTGTCGTCCTCGTCGGTCCGGATGGACGGGTCGTGAGCCTGAACCGGGCTGCGCGCGAGCTCCTCCCCGGCGGCCGGAGCGAGGCGCTGGGGCGCCCCTACGCGGAAGTCCTGCGCGACTACGAGCTCAACGAGTTGGTCGCCGGCGCGTTGGCTGGCACGGCGCCGACGACTGGACGCTTCGTCGAGCTCGGTCGGCCGCGCCGGAGCGTCCAGGCCCAGGTCTCCATCCTCCAGGGCGCCGATCGCCCGCTGGTGACGCTCGTCCTCAGGGACATCACCGAACTCCGCCGGACGGAGACGATCCGCCGCGACTTCGTCGCCAACGTCTCGCACGACCTGCGGACGCCGCTGGCGGCTCTGCAGGCCTTGGTGGAAACGCTCCTGGACGGCGCGTTGGCTGATCAAGCGGTCGCCGAGGACTTCTTGCGTCGCATCGCGGTCGAGGTGGAGCACATGACGCGCCTGGTGAACCAGCTCCTGGAACTGACCAAGGCCGAGAGCGGCCAGTTGCAGCTGGCGCGCGTCCCGACCGACCTCGCCGAGCTGGCCCGCGCGACGCTCCGCCGCTTCGAGCCGCGGGCCGCCAGCAAAGGGATCGCGCTCACCGTGCAGGCCGTGCCGGATCTTCCGCCGGTCGCCTGCGATCCGGAGCGGATCGGCCAAGTGCTGGCCAACCTGCTGGACAACGCGCTCAAGTTCACCCCGGCGGGAGGCACGATCACGGTCGAGGTCACCGCCGAGGCGCGGGAAGCCATCGTTCGCGTCCGCGACACCGGGCCGGGGATCCCCGCCGACGAGCTCGATCGCGTCTTCGAGCGGTTCTTCAAGGGAGACCGGGCGCGGAGCGGGGGCGGCAGCGGGCTGGGGCTGGCGATCGTCAAACACCTCGTCCAGTCGCACGGCGGGCGGGTATGGGCGGAGAGCCCGCCGGGCGGCGGCGCGATCGTGGGCTTCGCGCTGCCGCTGGAACGGCACTGAATGCAACAGGATCGCCACACACAACGGCCACCGAGCACGTATCGTTCCCGACGGAAACGAACGACGCACACCTCGCGCAGCCCCGTACTCCTCCTCACGTTCGGGCGGTGCCGTCCCCCACCGGCATCGCCCTTTTCTCTGTGTCGCTCCTGGCGTCCCTGTCTGAAACCACTCGACCCCTTCCCGCGTCTTATCGATGGAGGGTCGGAGACACCGGTGCGTCAGCGACCCCGGTCGCTCCGGTGTTTCCAGGAGGCGGAGCCTGCTCGACCAGGGCGGTCTCCGGTACACTCCTCCTCGCCGAAACGGTCGGACGCACGGAAAGGGGGTTACCATGCAGACCGGACGACGACCGTCGCGGCTGTGGCGCGTCCTCCTGGCACTGGCGCTCGCGGCCAGCAGCCTCATGGCGCTCCTGCCGAACGCGCGAGCGGCCGCGCCGCTCAGTCAGCAGCAGGCGCGCGTCACGCTGGCAGCCGTCTA
>DAOTYK010000166.1:0-2158 GCA_034434855.1 Thermomicrobium sp. | reverse complement strand
AGATGTCCCACGACTTGATCCGCTCCCGCTTGATGATCTGGGCATAGTGCGGTTCGCCGATGCCGATCGGGCAATCGTAGAGGACTCGCATCGGCTGATTCGGGGCGATCGAGACCAGCTGCGCGTTCTGCGGCAAGAGCGGTCCGAGGCTGGCGTAGCGATCGACCGACCACTTGTTGTGGACGACCAGGAAGCGACCGGCAGGCTTGGTCGTATCTCCCTCGACAGCAGCCAGGTGGCCGATGTTGTACTGCACTGGCAGTTTCTCGACGAGCTTCCAGCCGTCGTCGCGGTACGGCTTGCCGAGCGACCACTTGGCCACGGCGCTGTCCAGGAACAAGCTCGTGTAGGCGTAACCCTGGTCGTCGAACTGGGTATGGAGCGGGCCGAGACCCAACTCCACCTGCGCTTCCACACACTGCTCGAACGGCAAGATGGGGATGCCGTACTCGTCGGTATCCCACTGCCCAGACTGGATCGCTTGCTGGATCTTGGCGAAGCTGTAGACCGTCACATGCGGATCGAGCTTCCCAGCGACGACGATGTAGTCCCCACCTGGCGTCACATCCACACCGTGCGGGCTCTTCGGCTCCGGGATCAGGAAGAGAATGCCTTCCTTCGCCGCGACGTCCATCCGGATGACCTTGAAGCCGTTGATCTCCTCGTATTTGCCGGCCGCGATGACCTCTTCCGCCTTCTTCCAGTTGACGACATGCAGGTAGTCCATGTCGCGCTGGGACGCCGCGATCTCCATTGCTGGCCGGCCTTCGAGGATACCCGGAATAGCGAGTTCCGTGTTGATCGAGTTCCAGAAGGCCCAACCATGAGACGGTCCCTTGCCGGCATCGGCCAGGTCGTGCCAGTAGGGCGGCGTCTCGATCGCGAACGACTGCTCGGGGACGATGCGGCCCTTCTGCCGGTCGAACTTCCAGAACGTGAGGACGCCGCGATACTTTTCCTTGTACTGAGTGATCGGCGCGTAGACGCCACCCAGCGGCACCGAATACTGGTCGGCCTCCAGCACGTACTCGGTGTTCGGAGTGACGAAGCAGCCGCCGTGCTCGTTCACCAGGAGCGGATTCTTGACGATCTGCTTCGTCTCGAAGTCGCGCAGGTCGATCACGGCGATGCGACCGTTCGCCTTGTCGTTGATGAACAAGAACTCGCCATCGTACTCCCCATCGGTCTCGCTCAGGGCTGGATGATGGGTATCGCCCCAGAGGATCGGCTTGCCGTGGAAGTACCCGCCCTCGAGGACCTCGCTCGTGTACCCGCCGTAGCCATAGCCCTGCCAGGGTTCGGGGGCAAAAACGGCGATCACCTTGAGGAGCCGCATCGACGGGAGACCGTGCACGAGCACTTGACCACCGTGGCCGGTGGAGGAGAACATCAGGTACTCGTCGTACTTCCCGGAGGGAACGTAAGTCATGAGTGCAGCGGTCACATCCTCCGGTGTCAGCTGCCGCTCCTTGATGATCTCGTCAGCAGTCGCACCGAGCTTGGGTGCTTCCTCCCGGCGCTGGAAGGGGTTGCAGCTTGCCAGCAACGCCCCCGCCGAAAGGCCAGCTGCGGTTCCCAGAAGGCCGCGCCGGCTCACCTTGCGCTGGCCGATCGAGAACGGTGGTCGATCCTGTCGCTCACCCATCGTCGATCCTCCTCGACTCATCCGGTGCGGTCTTTTACCGCTCCTCGTTCCTGTTTTCAGTCTCGTCGGGGAACGATGGAGCGAACACGCCCGGGCGGGTAGTTTCGCGACTCTCCAACCGGGGAGTCTCTTCCTACCCGAACGGGTAGGAGCGAGGTGCGAGACGACGGCTCACGATGTCGCGAGCGAACGTGAGGCAGCGGGATCTCGCTGTCTGCAGTGTCAGCGCGTCGGTCGCAGCGACACGGTGCCTCGCTCGCCGGCGCGGCACGTACGGGATGGGTGAGCCGGTGGCGCGGTCACCGTTCGCCTGCAACGTGACCGCTGGCTCTGGTGGGACGGACCGTGCGCTGGCACAGGAGCCAGGTGGATCATGCCCGCCCTGGTGGACCAGGGGGGCAGGCAGCACCCGACCGCGCTGCGCCGCAGGTCCTCCGCCTCGCCGGTGCGGGCGCCTCGGCACTGCGCAACACAGCAGGACAGCAGCCCGCTGATCAGGCCGGCGCGCGTTCC
>DAOTYK010000165.1:0-1811 GCA_034434855.1 Thermomicrobium sp. | reverse complement strand
GTGCGTTCTGTGTTACGATCGCACGTAGGGAGGCGTTCGGACTGCTCGCGGAGCACTCGGTGGCCCGGCAAGAAGCTTCGACGAGACAAACGAAAGACCAGACGACCCATTGCGACGAGAAAGCGTTGGGACTCTTGTCCGAACGACTCGCTCGCCTCTATCGGTTGTGGCTCGCGATCGTGCTCGTCGTCCTCGTCGTCGGCACCACCCTCGATCTGATCGAAGATCGTCAGTTGGAAACCCACACGGTCCCGCTTTCCGGACTGCTCGCGCGGTTGACTGCTGGCGACCCAGCGGCGCTCGAAACAGCAGCGCTCCTGATCGTGGCTCTGGGGCCGGTTGCCGGCCTCGTCATGATCGTCGCCAACTGTGCCCGCTCTGGTGATCGGCGAACCGCGCTGTTGGCGCTCGCGGTCCTCGTCGTCGTCGCCGTGCTCCCGGTCGCCCGCTCGTTTGCTGGGCGGTAACATGAGTCACCTGGCTGAACTCGCCGTTTTGATCGTCGCTGCATTATCGGGGACACTGGGTGCGATGGTCGGGCTCGGCGGCGGCGTCTTCATGGTACCGATCTTTTCGGCCTTTCTGGGCGTCCCCATCAAGACAGCGATCGCTGCCAGCGCACTGGCCGTGATCGTCAATTCGCTCGGCGGCGCATCGGTGTATCTGAAGCATCGCATGGTCAATATCCGGTTAGCACTGGTCTTGCTCATCGCCACCACGCTCGGGGCGATCGCTGGTGCCGTGTTGGTCTCGATCGCGCCGGTCGATGTCCTACGACTCGTCTTCGCGCTCGCATTGTACGGGATGACCGGGCTCCTCAGCACGCGGCGCACCAGCAGCGACCCGATTACGAGCGGTGTCGATCGCCTGTCTCTCGCCGGATCGTTCTACGATCCGGCCGCCGGTGCCGTGGTGCGCTATATCCCACAGCGTGTCGCCTTGGGTACCGCAGCGAGCACCCTCGCTGGCTTCCTCTCGGGCCTTCTCGGAGTAGGCGGCGGCTTCATGCAAGTTCCCCTGATGAACACGCTCATGCGTATTCCCGTGAAGGCAGCTGCCGCGACCAGTGCGTACATGATCGGGGTAACGGTCGTCGGGAGCGTGCTGCTCTACTATGCCAACGACCTGCTCGTTCCGCAGGTCGCGATCCCCGCAGCGCTCGGCGTCTTCCTCGGATCGCAGATCGGCTCGCGGCTGGGTCGGCAGGTTCGCGGCTTGTGGCTCCGTCGCGTCCTCATCGTGATCTTGCTCTACCTCGCGACCACGCTCCTCCTCCAGGCGCTCGGTATCCCAGTGCCAGGCGCTCGCTGAGCGAGCTCGCGAGCAATCCGCCCGGGCTTCTCCACCGTACCGTCCACCGAACACGCTCATGCCTATTTCCGCTGCCCGAGGAGCTGCTCCGTGGGACGCTGCGCCTGCAACAGGTTGTCTTCCTCACGATGCTGTTCACCTCCGGCGCGCTCGTCGCATCCCGAACCGTCGCGTGGGCACTCGACGCGCCGGAAGGAGACCGCTCCATCGTGACAACCGCACTGGGCACGAGCGCAGCGAGCCCACGCACTGCAGTCACCATGCCCCCGCATCGATCACGGCGCCACTCGGAGAGCCTGTCACGTCCGTCGTGACCAACGCTGGTGGAGGACGACACGATCTGGTGGTGAAACTGGAGTTCCGCGGGATTCAACAACGGTTGTTCGCGACGAATCTCCGGCCTGGCGAGACGCGAGAGGTAACGTTCACCTTCGATGCGCCAGGTGACTGGGAAATGTCCTGTCCGGTCGACAACCATCGGGCCCTCGGGATGCAGGGAA
>DAOTYK010000164.1:0-2829 GCA_034434855.1 Thermomicrobium sp. | reverse complement strand
GTCGTCGAACGCGGCTAGCCGCTGGGGGGCAGCAGCCGCGCGCTCGCGCGCGATAGGGAGCATCGCCTGCGCGTGCGTCCGGTACGAGGGAACGAGTGTCGGGGCAGTGCGTGTCAGGGCCTCGACATGCCGTTGGATCGTCTCGCGGTCGGCTCGGGCGACTCGGCCAGTCAAAGCCTGGGGCAGGCCGAGTTGATCGAGGTTCGCGAGGATACCCGACAAGAGGGGAAGGAGCGAGCGAAGCGCCGTCGCTCGGTCAGAGACTGTCGCCTGCGCGATCAGCTCGGCTGCGACACCGGCGAGAGCGACGAGACCATTCGCGGCCAGAACAGCGGCAGCGTGGTAGAGCGGGCGCTGTTCTGGGGAAAGGAGGAAGGGGCGACTGCCGAGCTGCTGCGCCAAGGTGATCAGCTCCCCTTCCAGGGAGGGATCGGCCTCAATGGCGACAGCGATTCCCTGCCTGGTGGTGGGATCGGTCGAACCTGCGAAGGTCGGGAGGGGATGGAAGGCACCGGTTGCGGCACCGGCCCGTGCTGCTGTGGCGAGCAGTTCGCGTCCGAACGCACCAGCGAGATGGATGACCGCTCGGCCAGGTCACCAGGACGAGCGGGCGCAGAGTGGAGCGATCGCGCTGTCCGGCACAGCCAGGACGACGAGACGGCCACTCTCGGCGGCATCGTGGGGTGTCGAGCAGATTCGGGAACCGAGGAGGAGCGAAGCGAGTTCCTCGGCCCGCTCGCGTCAGCGGCTCCAGACGGGGGACACCGAGACGCCGGCCACGACGAGCGCGACGCCGAGCGTGCACCCCGCACCCCCAGCGCCGAGCAGTGGGATCGGTTGTCTAACCGACTGGCTTGGCGATGACGATGATGCGATGGTCATCGATACCGTATGGCCAGCAGGTGACGAGTGTCACGCGTTCCTCCGGCATCGGATCGAGGAAACGACCGGTCGCGATCCGCTCTTCGAGTGGGACACCGACTTCCTTGCGATAGTGGATCTCGACGACACGATAGCGGAAGATCCCCGCGTCGCTGGTGAGGATGACCTCGTCACCGAGCTTCACGTACTCGAGTGTGCGAAAGACTTCACCCTTCCAATCGCTGTGGCCGGTGATGACGATGTTGCCGCCCTCGCCAGGATTGGCCGAGGTGTTGTGATGGCCGGCGGCATACTCGGCGACTTCCCACTCGATGACCTTGATGCCTTGGATCTCGACGATCTTATAGCCGACCTCGACGACGGGAGCATCGATGCCGACGGAGGGGATCTGGATGCGCGTCGGTGGCGGCATCTTGGGCCGCGGGGTCGGTGTCGGTTCCGGGGTAGGGGTGGGTAGGATGGGCAGTGCTTCCAGCCGCTCAGCGAACGGGGTGGCGGTCGGAGTCGGGGAGGCGGCAACTTGCAATGGTGGGGGAGGGGTGACGATCGCGGCGATCTGGCTCGGAGGGGTCTCCGGTGATGGCCGGAGCGCGACCGTGCCCGTCGCCGCGATGGCGAGCAAGACGAGGCCAGCGAGAATCAGGAGTAGACCGAGCACGGACAGGCGGCTGCGCCCAGCGATTGCCGTCGGGGTGCCGGAACTCGAGGTACCCGATGACGAGCCATCTCGGTCTGTCCCGGAACGGGCTCGACCGGAAGCACTCAACCGGCGCAGAATTGGGTTTCGGGCGGTCATCGTTCGACTTCTGTCTGCTCACGTTCCGAGGCAACACGCCTAGAGTATAGCGACTGGACAGGGTAAACGTCTAAGGGTACGTCGCCGAAAGATAGCGGCGAGAAGTCGTCTGGCTGCTCACTCGTCGGTACGGCACACTGATAGCGAGTGTAATGGGAAAGCAGGAGGGAGCCTCATGGCCGCGCGGGCGTATGTCCTGGTGCATTGCGATGTCGGGAAGGCGCGTTCCGTGAAGGAAGCGCTGGCGAGCGTCCCTGGCCTCCAACATGCCGACATCGTGACGGGTGATTACGACCTCATCGTGGTGGTCGAACAACCGACGGTGGAGGAGCTGGGGCGGCTCGTTCTCGAGACGATTCACGGTACACCCGGCGTGACGGCGACGAGTACGCATGTGGTGGTGGGGTAGACCCGGATAACGGAGCCATCGCTGGCGTTCGGTCGCCGATGCCGGCAAGCCGACCTCGCTCGCGGGCGGACGCGTGGCTGTCTCGTTCGGCATGACGAAACAGCCGTGCTGCTGACCGGCCGACGCTGTACGTCGTGCGGCATCACGCGACGCTGCCACGCCTCCTGGCGATTGCGCGGGGTGCAGCAGGGCTGTGGACGGTGCCGCCCGTCGCAGAGGGAGGTGGATGGCGGAAGTGGAAAGGGCGGGAGCTTTGGCGTGTGGTCTGGTCGCAGTGCACGCTGGTGCTCCCGTGACGGCTGCCTGCCTCCTAGCCGCCGGGGAGGTCGGCGAGGGCGAGCAGCCGTGCTGGGTGGACGCGACGCGGACTACCTATCCTGTCCGGAGCGTACGCGGCGAGCGGGAGTGTGTCCGCAAGGCCCGCTGACCGACCAAGTGGGCACGCGACACGCGAGGTTGTCGGGCCAAGGGCACCGAGCGGCACGGGAACGGCTCTCACGACAGGGTGGCCAGGCGCTCGTCCAGGAACTGGACGTGATAGGCGGCCGCGATCACGGCCGGGTCGTCAGTGAGCTGGCGATGGAAGGATGCGGTGGTCGCGATTCCCTCGATCACCAGTTCGCCGAGGGCGCGCCGACCGCGAGCGAGGGCCTCGCTGCGGTCGCGACCCCAGACGATCAGCTTGCCGATGAGCGAGTCGTAGAAGGGTGAGACCTCGTCGCCCGTGCCGAAACCGAAGTCG
>DAOTYK010000163.1:0-1623 GCA_034434855.1 Thermomicrobium sp. | reverse complement strand
TCCCGGTCGCTGGCGATCCGGACGATCGGCTCGGTCCGACGTACGCGACGCTCGCTGCCGTGCTGGCTCTGCCGCCGCTGGATGAGGGGGCGCTGATCACGCAGACGATCGATCGGAGTGGCCGAGTCGGGAACGAGCTGCGCCTCGCTGGCTACGGTGTGCGAGCTGGACCGCTCGCACCGGAAACAGGCCATCGCGTCGCGTCGGTCTTCTGGGAGTTCTTGCAGCGGCGGGGTGTCGTCTATACCGGCGGGCGCTTCGAGACCGCCGATCTGTTTTGGCCGCCATTCGCGATCACCGGTTTCCCGATCACGGAAGCGTACTGGACGCGCGCCAAGGTCGGCGGCGTCGAGCGAGACGTTCTCGTCCAGTGCTTCGAGCGCCGTTGCCTGACCTATACGCCGGAGAACCCTCCTGGCTGGCGCGTGGAGCTCGGCAACGTGGGGCAGCACTACTACCGCTGGCGGTACGGCTCGCTGCCGGACCAGCCACCAGCCAGCGACCCAGCGGCGATGGCACCAGTGGACGGTAGCGGACGCGGCTGAATCGGCGTAGACTGTCCACTGGCCGGCCTGGCAGGGATCTTGCCGGGTCGGCGGAGGGGAGCACGGGGACAGTGCGACCACGCGCCAAAGCGCCGGCGGCTGGCGCTGCACTGGGCAGCGCTCCGAGCTGGCGGCGAACACTCGCCGCACTTTGGCTCGCCCAGACGCTGACGATCATCGGGTTCAGCCTCCGGACGCCCTTCTTGCCGTTCTTCGTCGCCGAACTCGGTGCGAGGGACCTCCGAACGCAGGTCCTCTGGGCCGGGGCGATCAACGCCGGCGGCGCCGCGGTGATGGCGATCACCGCGCCACTGTGGGGTGCACTCGCCGACCGGTACGGGCGCAAGCTGATGGTGCTGCGCGCGATGGTCGCCGGCTCGCTCACGATCGGTCTGATGGCGCTGGCCACCAGTCCCTGGCAGCTCTTCGCGCTCCGGCTCGTCGAGGGCGGGTTCACCGGCACGGTCACGGCGTCGACGACGCTGGCTGCCTCGACCGTTCCCAAGGAGCGGCTCGGCTTCGGGCTGGGGCTCATGCAGATGGCGGTCTTCTCGGGTTCCGCTGTGGGCCCGCTGATCGGCGGGGTGCTGGCGGACCAGATCGGCTACCGAGCGACCTTCGTGCTGGCCGGGAGCCTCCTCCTCGTCTCGGCGCTGTTCGTCGCGTTCCTGGTCGAAGAGCGGTTCGAGCCGCCGCGGCGGCGGGCGGGCCACGGTGAGACAGGTGGCGAGACCTGGCGGCTGTTGCTCGCGCCGGCGCTGCTCGGGATCGTCGTCAGCCTGTTCGCCCTGCGGGCAGCCAGTATGGCGCTGCAACCGATCGTCCCGCTCCTCGTCGAGCAGCTGGCGCGCGGTTCCTCGGCGGTCAATTCCCTCGCCGGGCTGGCGATGGGGGTGAGCGGGATGACCAGCGCGGTCGCAGCGGTCGGGCTGGGCCGGCTGAGCGACCGGATCGGCCAGCGACCATTACTGATCGCCAGTGGCGCGCTGGCGGCCGCGACGTTCCTGCCACTCGGGCTGACGACGCAGGTGTGGCAGGTCATCGTGCTGCAAGCGCTCTTCGGCATCGCCTCCGGCGG
>DAOTYK010000162.1:0-2732 GCA_034434855.1 Thermomicrobium sp. | reverse complement strand
GCCGCTGGCCCGATCGATATGCTCATCGCCTACATCGAAACAGGGGTGTTCGAGGTGGTCATCACCCACAATCGATACACCCTCCTCAACCGGACGGCCGAGTCGCTTATCCAGCGAGCGAACGAACTCGGAGTCGCCGTGGTCAATGCTGCGCCCTATGGAAGCGGCCTCCTCGCCAAAGGCCCGAGCGCGTTCCCCCGCTATGCGTACCGCGAGGCACGGTCTGACGAGATCGAGCGAGCGCGGACGATCGAGGCGATCTGCGCCCGCTACGGTGTCCCGCTGGCCGCGGCTGCCCTGCAGTTCTCGCTGCGCGATCCTCGCATCAGCTCGACGATCGTCGGTATGAGTCGACCGGAACGCGTCACCCAGACGATCCAGTTCGCCACTTGGCCGATTCCGGACGCCTTGTGGGAAGAACTGAGGCAGGTCGAACCGCTTCCCTACGACCCACAGACAGGTCAGCTCGTCGCCACCGGACAGAAAGGAAGCGAGGATGCCGATCGCCGGCGTGCCGATCACTGACACGCACGTCCACTTCTGGGACATCGAGCGGTCCGATCTCTACTGGATGACACCTGACCTGGCCGAGCAGCTTCGCCCATTGCGGCGGAGCTTCACGCCGGACGACCTCGACCCTCAGCGGCTGGCTGCCGGGGTCGATCGCATCGTCATCGTGCAGGCAGCTCGCTCCGAGTGGGATCACCAGTGGTGGTTCTCGCTCGCCGAGCGGTATCCCTGGATCGTCGCCGTCGTCGGCTGGGTCGATCTCGCCGCGCCGGACGTCAGCCAGCAGCTCGACCGCCTGGCGAGTCATCCTGCCTTCCGCGGCGTCCGAGCGACGGCCGAGAACGTCACCGATCCGGACTGGCTGGCTTCACCCGCCGTGCAACGCGGCATCGCGGCGGTAGCCGAACGCGGCCTGACGCTGGATCTTTTGGTGCGCGTCGAGCACCTGCCCCATGTTCCACGCCTCGCTGAACGCTTTCCGGATCTCACGCTGATCGTCGATCACTTGGCCAAGCCACCCATCGCCAGTGGTGATCTTCAGCTGTGGCGCGAGCGGATGGCGGCGCTCGTCCCCTATCCCAACCTCTGGTGCAAGCTGTCCGGTCTCCTGACCGAGGCCGGCCCACATCCGACGGTCGAAACGCTCAGACCAGTCATCGGCTTCGCACTCGACCGGTTCGGGGCACAGCGGCTCCTCTGGGGAAGCGATTGGCCGGTGGCGACACTGGCCGCTGATTACCTCAGCACGTTCCGCACCTACGAAGCGCTCACCGCCGGTCTCACGACCGAGGAGCGGGCAGCGATCTTCGGTGGTAACGCCCAGCGGGTCTACCGTCTGTGAAGTCGACCGTGTCCGAGCGTCCCGGTAACCAGCGAACCACCCGAGGTTGCCTGCCGGCAGTTCTGTTCGTTCGGCCGCTCGCGGGCCGATTCGCGACCGGAAGGTGACATGGCGAGACCTTGCACGAACGAGCGCGCTCGGGCATGCTGGATGTGCACGAGTCGATGAGGCAGGGAGGGATGACCATGCAGTTCGACGAATTCATCGGCAAGGTCCAACATCGGGCACGCTTGGCTTCTCGAGGCGAAGCGGAACGGGTCACTCGTGCAGTCTTGGAGACGCTCGCCGAGCGGTTGGCTGGAGGCGAAGCCAAGGACCTTGCCGCACAACTCCCGATGATCGTCAAGGACTACATCCTGGAATATCCTCATGCCGGTGAGGGACGACACATGTCTCTCAAGGAGTTCTACGAGCGTGTCGCCGAGCGACTGCACGCGCCGATGCCGGAAGCCGCCTTCTGGGCTCGTGCGGTCATGAGTGTCGTGCAAGAAGCGGTCAGTGCCGGCGAACTCGATGACGTCAAGCATCAGCTCGGCCCCGATTACTCACCACTTTTCGAGTGGGAAGGACCACGCTGAATCGACATCCCTCGCTCCACGGGAGCGTCCTGGTCCGAGTGATGCTCGGACCAGGGCGTGGGTCGTTCACCTCCTCCGATCAGCTCCCCTACTGAACAGGTGGGCCACCCCATCCCCTCCGGCTGGGCAAGAGCGACAGTCGGGATTGCGTGGCCGAGTGAACGGATGGCTCCTCCCTTTCCGCCCCAGCGACGGCGACTCCTCGCCGTGGCGACGACGGTTCGGCGCGTTGGAGCCTCTTCGAGAGGTGACCGCGACGGTGAAAGCGATCGTGCCCTCATGAACCAACGGTCACGGGGAGGTTGCGCTGCTGTACTCTCTTCCGGCGAGACCACTGGTCGCACGCTCGGAGCATTCTGCCGAGCACTCCGTGCGGATCCACAGTAGACTGGTGGCAGGCGGAACGAGCGATGCTGGAAGGGAATACTGATGGCTGAGCCGCAGTACTGGATCCTCGTCGGATCGGCGGAGAACCTGGAGGCGACGCGAGCGCACGGCTTCACCGTTCAGGGCTTCAAGTCGCGTCACCGCAAGAAGGCTGAGGCGATGCGTCCTGGTGATTGCCTCGTCTACTACGTGACCGGTGTGCAGGGCTTCGCGGCGACTGCCCGGGTGACCTCGGAAGTTTTCGAGGATCACACGCTGATCTGGAAGAGCAAGGACCCCAAAAAAGCTGCGGAAGACTATCCCTGGCGCGTCCAGATCGAGCCGGACGTCGTCCTGCCTCCCGGTGAGTATGTCCCTGCTGAAGACATCGCCCATCAGCTTCATCACGTCCAGAAATGGCCAAAAGACCATTGGCG
>DAOTYK010000161.1:0-2366 GCA_034434855.1 Thermomicrobium sp. | reverse complement strand
CTCGTCGCAATGGGTCGTCTGGTCTTTCGTTTGTCTCGTCGAAGCTTCTTGCCGGGCCACCGAGTGCTCCGCGAGCAGTCCGAACGCCTCCCTACGTGCGATCGTAACACAGAACGCACGAGCGATCGCTCGCTGAGAGACACCTTCGTTCATCGACCGATGGTGCCCGTGCGTTCGAGACATAAGATGGCGAAGACGATCGCGGAAATCGCGACAAAAACAAAGTCCTGCTCCAGGACACAGAGCACCAGCATGAGCGCGACTCGCCGGATCGGAGTGAGGATCGAGACCGGGATTCCCAGGCGCATGACGTCGTCCGGTCGAGCGGTCGAAGTGCCGCGAACTATCGCTGGAAGACTGGTCGCGAATGTCTCCGAACGGAGACCGAGGGGTTGGCGCACGTCGGTGGGTCGCCAGACTGAGGACCGCGAAGCAGGAAGAGCCAGAACCCAACAGCACTGGTCGCGGCGGCGCAGAGCACATTCCAGCGCAAGACGCGGCTGGCGAGAAGATCGATTCGTTCTCGAGTCGAATCCGGTCGGACCGACGATACTGCCTGAGCTGCTCTCTCGTCGTGTGCCTTGTCAGCACACTTCGCTTCCTCGCGAGCGCATCTGCACCTCAATGTTGACCAGAATAGGCATGATACAGGTGCCGGACTCTCGGTTTGTCGAGTTGCAAGAGTTGTGCTCCGATCAGCGATCCAGCGAGCACGCCGAGCATCACCGAGGTCGCGATGATCGGGACGACATCTCCGCGCCGGAAAGAGCCTCCAGCACTGGCCGCGGCCACACCCATCATGAACGTGATGGTCGCCATCGAGGCTTCCATCGGTATCCGCATGCCCCAATCCATGGCCAAAACGTCGAGTGGCCCGGCGCCGAGACCGAGCAGCGCAGACACGAGTCCGACGATGAACAGCATCGTGAAGCCGGCTGGTGCGCGGGTCGACACCTTCGTCACCAGGCGGCCGAACGCGTGGTCTGGATACGCTCCGCCGTGCTGGAGCCGCCGAGCGAATCAGTCCGGTCGGACTCAGCAAAGTGTGGCTTCGCTGCGTCGTCGTGCCATGGAGCCGAGCGATAGAAGAAGGAACCCCGCGAAGACAAGTACAGCGCCTAGCCCGGGAGGAAGGATGCGAGGAGTGCACCCCGCCCAGCATCGGTACTCGTCGCCGGCTCGGGGTGAATAGCAGCTCGCGCAGTGGTCGAATGGTCACGGACATGCGCAGCCGCAGCTCCGCTCGAGGTGGCGATGATGGACGCGACGCTGGCGCCGACTGCCAAATGAATGTCGGGGCCGGAGATGAGGGTGAGAACGGGCACGGCGGGGATCCGGCTCCAAGTTTAGGAGTGATCCGAGCGAGCCAGCAGTACAGGAGACACAGGAGACGAAGAAGAGAATCGAGGCGAAGAGCTCGATTCCGAACGACGTTTCTTCCGATCACGGTATCGAGGTTCGCTGCCCTTCTTCGTCGGCTTCGGTGGCGCTCGATCTGGTTGCTCGGGCATTACAACTCGCTCATTCCAGGCCGATGACCATGGCGGGATAGTAGGGATTGGCACCGCCATGCAGCATGCCTTCCGCGTCGCGCAGAATACCGACTGGGCTGGCGAACGGTACGTCCGCGAAGTCTTCTCGAATCACCTGGAGCGTGTGGCCTCGTTCGCGCAGTTGGGCGATCACCGCCTCTGGGATCCGGCTACTGACGGCGGTTGGTTGCACGCTGCAATCGACGCGCGGTGCAGAAATAGCCGCCTGGATTCCCATCCGGTGATCGACGACATTGCTGATGATCTGGGCGATCGCGTTGATGATGCGTCGCCCTCCCATCGCGCCGAGCGCGAGCAGGAACTGGTCACCGGTAACACCAGCGTCGGCGTCATGTTGGCAAGCGGGCGCTTGCCGGGGGCGATCGAGTTGGCACGACCCGGCTCCGGATCGAACCAGAACATCCCGTTGTTCATCAAAATTCCCGTTCCCGGTGCGACGACGCGGGATCCCCAAGCCGAGAGCAGCGTCTGTGTCAACGTGACGGCATTACCCCAGCGGTCGACCACGCAGATGTGCGTGGTCGAACCCGCACCGTAGTTGGGGAGCGACCGCTCAAAGGTCTGTTCGATTCCGAGCCGGGATGGCTGCCCCGGGTCGATCCTCGTTCGGGCGTGCTCGCCGATCTCCTGCGCTCGCTCGAGAGCGTAGGATGGGTCGATGAGCGCATCGACCGGTACCGGGACGAAAGCGGGATCCGCGAGGTAGGTGAAACGATCCACAAAAGCTTGTCGGAACGCTTCGATGAGTATGTGGAGTGTTCGATCAGTATTGTGTCCACTGGCGCCGAGGTCGAAGCAGTCCATGATGTGTAG
>DAOTYK010000160.1:0-3200 GCA_034434855.1 Thermomicrobium sp. | reverse complement strand
AGCTCCCGAACGGGAACGTCCAGCTCTATGTCCGTGACCCAGCGGGCAATTTGATCGAGGTCGACTGGCCCGACCTCGCATCGCTCCCCGCGGAACTCCAGGCTCAGTGTGTCCGACTCGAGGACCGGTACCCGCAGAGCGACTGGAATCGCCAGGCGACGCTGTTCCTCGAGCCGACCGGATCGCGCACCTGAGGACGGGTTCGCCGGCGGAGTCCACGTTGCGACGACGATGACAGCCGTCTCGCCGAACGGACGGCAAGTCGACGTCCGGCGTCCTACTCGATCCCCTCCCAGCGAACTGGGCGCAGGCCCGGTCGCTGCTGGGTCCGCGCTCGCCACCACCCGTGTCACCGCGATCCGGTCGGCAAATCTCGTCACGCCCGTTTCGCCTGACCGCCATGGCGGGCAACCAAACGGCACCTCTGCGGCCATCACTGGTCGGTCGCTCGGGACATCGTGCAGGCACGCCGGCTACAGCTCCACCCAACCGAAGCTCCGCTCGACTGCCTTCTTCCAGCCTCGGTAGAGCGCGTCGCGCTGTTCCGCTCCCATCTGCGGATTCCACCGCTTGGCCTCTTTCCAGTATTGCGCGATCTCCTGCTCGTTCGCCCAGTAGCCGACCGCCAGTCCGGCGGCGTACGCCGCGCCGAGCGAGGTCGTCTCCGTGACGACCGGATGGACCACTGGTACGCCCAGAATGTCCGCCTGGAACTGCATCAAGAGTTCGTTTTGCACCATCCCGCCATCCACACGGAGTTCGGTCAGTTGGATACCAGAATCAGCGACCATGGCCTCGACGACGTCGCGGGCCTGATAAGCTGTCGCTTCCAACGCTGCCCGCGCGATATGACCCCGCGTGACGAAGCGGGTCAAACCGACGATCACGCCGCGCGCATCCGCGCGCCAATACGGTGCGAAGGCACCAGCGAAGAAGGGGACGAAGTAGATACCCCCATTGTCCTCGACCGAGCGCGCGAGTCCCTCGACCTCAGCCGACTGACTGATCAGCCCCAAGTTGTCACGCAGCCACTGGACCAGTGCACCAGTGATCGCGATCGATCCCTCCAGCGCATACACACAGGGACCATCCCCGAACCGGTACGCGACCGTCGTCAACAAACCGTACTTGGACGGCACGATCTCGGTTCCCGTATTGAGCAAGAGGAAGCAACCGGTGCCGTAGGTATTCTTGGCCATGCCCGGCTGCAGTCCTGCTTGCCCAACGAGAGCAGCTTGCTGGTCACCCAGATCACCACACACCGGCACCCACGCGCCGAGCGGACCGTCGTCGACCGTGTACCCGTAGGCGTTCGGATCGGACGACGGTCGGATAGCCGGCAACATCTGGCGAGGAATTTGCAAGATACCGAGGATTTCGTCGTCCCAGTCGAGCGTCCGCAGGTTCATGAGCATCGTCCGGCTGGCATTGGACACATCCGTCACATGAGCCCCACCGGTCGGACCACCGGTCAACCACCAGATCAGCCAGGTATCGATGTTGCCGAAGAGTGCCTCTCCCTTCTCGGCCGCAGTGCGGATCTGGGGATGCACGTCCAAGAGCCAGCGCAGTTTGGGACCAGAAAAGTACGTGCTGATCGGCAAGCCAGTCCGCTCGCGGAAGAGTGGACCGTAGCCGCCACGCTCCAACTGGGCACACAGCTGATCGGTGCGGGTGTCTTGCCACACAATAGCGTTCCTGTAAGGCTGACCCGTGTGGCGGTTCCAAACCACGGTCGTCTCCCGCTGGTTGGTGATCCCGACGGCAGCGATGTCGCCCCCACTGATTCCAGCGCGCTGGAGGGCGGTCTGCACGACCTGCTGCGTGCGGAGCCAGATTTCCATCGGATCGTGCTCGACCCACCCAGGCTGTGGGTAGATCTGCTGATGTTCTCGCTGGTCCATGGCGATGACGTTACTCTCGCGATCGAAAATCATCGCCCGCGTGCTCGTCGTCCCCTGATCGATCGCCAACACGAACCGGCTCATGACTGCACCTCTTTGTGATTTCTCCGGACGCTCGTCGCTCATGCCAAGGTGATCTGGAATAGCAGGGAGCCTCACCAAAAGTGGCCCCACGCCGCTCACCAGTTCCTGGGGCAAGATCGGCCCGAACACCGAAAACGCGTCTCGCCGCGCTGATGATTTCAGTGACCAGATACCTATGGATAGTCGCTAATGGCTCGCGCAGTCGAGAACGCTACCCGCTCGAACCCGGCACCATCGATCACCGCCGACTGAGACAGCCAGGCGAGCCGGACCAGCACCGCAGCGAGGAACATCTCGACGAACCCACCGATGATATGGTGCGGGTACCACTCCGGGAGAGCTGACCGGCCATGGCCAAAGCGCGCGTGACGACAGGAATGAGAGACACCTCGCTGATGCGTCCAGTCACCAGGGCCGCAGCGACAATGGCAAACGCTCACCCGGCCTTGATCGCGTTCTAGGCAGAGACTCGGGTCTTCGAACGAACTAACGAGACAGCTGCAACGACACCGCTCCCAATGGAATCAGGATGAGCGTTCCCAGCAGTTTCCTGAGGAGTCCGTCTACCGGAAGAACCCTTTCCCTCCCCCTTTCGACTCCGTCGAACGGCGCTCGACCGCTTCCCGACCGTGATCCCCGAATCGGCCATCGCCCTCTCACGATCGACCACGTGCGCTACAGGAGCGAGACGGGACCAGAATCGAGACGCGTCGCGATACCGTGCTCAGCACCACAAGACTGTCGGACACGCAGCCGATACCGCTCGACTTCACGTTGCCGCTGCTCTGCCGACCATCCGAGTTCCTGCGCCATCAGCTCACTGACCTGCTCGGCGACGCGCAGCCCATGATCCCAGTCCGAGAACAGCATGAACGTGCGGCGCTCGAGCACGTCATCGAGATGGCAGGCTTGCTCGTACCGACAGGCATGAACGACTTCAGCCCACAAATACGGTAGGCCGTTCACCATCGCTTGAGCGAGTCGGTGGTCTCCTGCCGCGATGTCGAGCACGGCGTGCGCTGCCGCACCATAACCGCGCAGCAACCATGGGACATGCGCGTCCAGCCCCATCTCCCGCGCCCGCGCCGTCACCGTCTCGACGACCTGCTTCCAGTCCCGGCGGCGAGCCAGAGGAAGCTGGGCAGTCATATGCCGGATCGGTCGCCCCAACCGACGCTCCACCGCATCGACCGTTTCCTCAGCCATGGCTCG
>DAOTYK010000159.1:0-19387 GCA_034434855.1 Thermomicrobium sp. | reverse complement strand
CGCTGGATGTGCTGGAGCGTACTCATGGCCGCCGCTTCGATTCGCTCCAGCATCTGGCGCACGTACTCGTCGGTCTCGCTCATGATGCGCTGTTTTCGTTCCATCGCCTGGCGGAGCATCTCTTCACAGCGAGCGCGGGTCTCGTTCATGATCCCTTGCTCGCTCATCAAATACTGGGCACGCTCTTGCGCGGTGGCCAAGATTCGCTGAGCCTCGAGCTGGGCTTCCGTGATGATCTGCTGGCGTTCCTGCAAGACGCGTCTGGCCTGGCGAAGTTCGCGGGGGAAGGCCTGTCGCAAGCTTTCGACCAACTCCAAGAGCTCGTGCTCGTCGATCATCAGATTATTGCTGAACGGCATCCGCCGACTACGCTCGGCGAGCTCTTGCAAGCGCTCGAGGAGCTGATAGAGATCTGGAGCCGGCTCGGCAACCGGATAACCACGCAGTTCATCCACTGACGCCATCGCCCTACTCCCGTACGAGTGTCCGGAACTTCTGCACCAGCGCCTCGACCACATGGTCAGGGACCAGGCCCGTCAAGTTCCCGCCGAGCTGCGCCACCTCCTTGATCATGCTCGAGCTGATGAAGGAGTACTGCGAACTCGTCATCAGGCACACGACATCCACGTCCGGCGCCAGATGACGGTACATGTGCGCCAGCGAGAACTCGTACTCGAAGTCGGAGACCGCCCGCAGCCCCCGAACGATCGCCTGTGCCCCCACGGCACGAGCGTAGTCTACTGCGAGCCCCCTGAAGACGTCAACGCGCACGTTCGGCAGGTGTCGCAGTGCCTGCTCGGCCAAAAAACGGCGCTCCTCGGCGCTGAAGAGGGGTTGCTTGGCTCGGCCCTCGTGGCCGGCATAAATGCCGACGATCAGAAAATCGAAAAGCCGCGCCGCCCGCTGCACGACATCGACATGCCCGTTGGTGATCGGGTCGAACGTTCCCGGATAGAGCGCGATATGCCTCACTGCTCCCCCTCGTCTTCCGCTTCAGCTCGCTCATCCCGCCGAATGACGTAAATGGCCACGCAGCTGTCGCCATGACAGCGATCCCGCAGCTGCTCGAGGCCATCGAGCCGTTCGGGCATCGGCACGCGCGGCGAGTGGCCGACCACGAGGACGGTCCCATCCCGAACATGAGGGGACCGTGCGACAGCGAGCATCGTCTCGTGGATCGTCGGATCGGCATACGGGGGATCCATGATCACGAAGTCGTAGGGCTCGCGGGGCGGCCGACGCAAAAAGGCTTGCACAGTCGTGCAATGCACTGCCCCCCGATCAGCGAAGCCAGTCGCAGCGAGATTGTCGCGGATCACCGCGCAGGCAGCCGCGCTCCGGTCCACGAAGTCGACCCAGCGCGCACCGCGCGAGAGCGTTTCGATGCCGATCGCTCCGCTCCCAGCATAGAGATCGAGCACTCGTTGCGGCCGAATGCCGAGCGAGTCCAGCATGCTGAACAGCGCTTCGCGGATCTTGTCCGCCATCGGCCGCGTACGCAACCCGCGCGGCGCTTTGAGCCGACGCCCCCGGGCACTTCCGCCGATCACCCGCATGCTCTCGTCTCCTGTCAGCGCGATTCGCGCGTCCCGTTCAAGCCGTCCTCGTCCCGCGGGTACGATCCGAAGATTTTCAGCTCGGCAGCCTTCTCAGCGACACGCTCGAGGGCAGCTGCGATATGTGGATCCTTGCGGTGTCCTTCGATGTCGACCAAAAAGACGTATTCCCCCAACACCGATTTCATGGGTCGACTCTCGACCTTGGTCATCTGGATGTTGGCGACAGCGAGTTCGTTCAAGACTTCGACCAAAGCTCCAGGCACGTTGCGCTTGACCGTGAAGCACAAGGAAGTCCGATCGACACCGGTCGGCTCGGCATCCTGGTGAGCCAGGACGACGAACCGCGTGGCATTGCTCTTTTGGTCCTGAATATCGCGGGCCAGGACAACGGCCCCGTAGAGTTCAGCTGCCCGCAGTGTCCCGATCGCAGCACGGGAGCGATCCTCGCTGCGCATGATCTCAGCGACAGCCGCCGCCGTGCTGAGCGCCGCTACTTGCTCCGCCTGCGGCAGACAGCGCTCGAGGAAGCGCCGGCATTGGGCCAACGCCTGCGGGTGAGAGAGCACGACGCGGATCTCCTCCAGCCGCGTACCCGGATGAGCGAGCAGGAAGTGCCGCACCGGCAAGATCAGTTCAGCACAGATCTTGAGGTCAGTCTCGTGGATCAGAAGATCGACCGTGGTGCTGACTGTTCCCTCCAAGGAATTCTCGATAGGGAGGATAGCCCGGTCGGCCAATCCGGTCTCGACAGCCGAAACGAGGGCAGGCATGGAGCTGAACGGGATCAGTTCCGCCAACTCTCGCTCCGCGTAGCGCAACGCTGCCTCTTCGGTGAAGGTTCCAGGTGGTCCCAGATAGGCGAGCCGCACGCCTCACGTCCTCCCGCTGCCTCGTACGTCCCCGCCGGACAGGATACTCGATCAGTCGGCACGCGCTCGCCGCCCGCTCAGGAGAAGCTCGCGCACTGGCTGCCGGGCTCGGCACTGCCGGCAGATCAACACTGCTCCCCGCGACGTCTCCTCGACGGTCGCGCAGAGCGCGTAGAAACGACGCCGGCGCATGAGCGCGAGCGGGGCACCGCACCGTGGACAGGGAACGAGGCGCCCGCGGAGGCGCTCCGGCGGGAAGGGAAGCGCGAGTTCTTGCCAGCAATCGACCGGTTCTCGGCTCTCCACTGTGCAGGCGTCCTCCCTACCGATGATGGTACGTCGCGGAGTCGGTACGATGTGACGGGAGACGAAGGGAACTCGTAACGCATGACGAGCGTCAGCCGAGCGCCAGCGCCTACCCCAGCCTGCTTCAGGCACCACAAAGCTGCGATTGGTATACTGAAAAACGAGAACGATGAGGCCACGAGGTCGTGCCGCCATGCGTGAAGAGTGGCGGCTTTTTGCCGCCATACCGGTTCCAGATGACGTGCGCCAGCGGGTCGCCGCGGCCATCGCGCATCTGCAAGCACGCGGGTACCGTGCCAAGTGGGTCGATCCGGAGGCGACGCACCTCACGGTCAAGTTTTTCGGATCGGTCGCGACGGACAACCTATCGGAACTCGCGCGAGCGCTGCGCAAAAGCGTGGCCGGTCTCGCCCCGTTCGAGCTCTTGGTTCGTGGTGCCGGGGCGTTCCCGCACCCGCTCCGTCCGCGGGTCCTCTGGCTCGGCATCGATGGGGAGACTGTACCGCTCGCTCGGCTCGTCGAGCAGGTCGAGCGTTCCGCTGGTTCCTTTGCCGAAAAGACCGACGAGCGGCCATTCCATCCTCATCTCACGCTTGCCCGCGTCCGACCGGAGGACGTGGCGACGCTGCGTGCCCTGCCGCAGGAACTCGAGCGACTCGCTCGATTGCCGCCGCTCCCGTTCACCGTCGACCGGCTGACGTTGTATCGGAGCGAACTGTTCCGTTCTGGGCCGCGCTACACCATCGTGGAGGAGTTCCTGCTTCGATGAACTCGGCGATACACGTTGCGGTCTGCGGGCCGCACGAGGCGACACCGGAGGAACAGGCACTGGCCGAGCGGCTGGGAGAACTCTTGGCAGGGTATGGTCTGACGATCGTCTGCGGCGGTCGCGGTGGGGTCATGGCGGCCGTGTGTCGGGGCGCCAAGCGCATCGGGGGCAGGACGGTCGGCATCCTGCCCGGCACCGACCCGGCTGACGCCAACGAATGGGTCGACCATCCGATCTGCACCGGCTTGGGTGAGGCACGCAACGTTGTCGTCGTCGCTTCCGGGCGCGTGGTCATCGCGGTCGGCGGCGGACTCGGTACGCTCTCCGAAATCGCACTGGCACTCAAGTTGGGGCGCCCAGTGATCGCCCTGCGCTCGTGGCCGCTCGATGCCGATCTTCTGTCGCGGGCTGGCGCCACGGTCAGCGAGGTCACCACACCAGAGGAAGCAGTTGCCCAGGTCCTCGCTGTCCTCGGCGTCCAACCCACCGGAGGAGCAGAGCCGTGACGACTCAGACGGTGTCCGTACTCGACAAACTCGCCGAACTCGAGCAGCGCTTCGACGAGGTGGAGCGACAGCTCGCGGATCCGGACGTCGCCACCGATCCTCAGCGCGTGGCACAACTGGCACGCGAGCGAGCGGAACTCGAGGAGATCGTGGCGCTGTACCGCCAGCTCAAGGATATCGACCGGCAAGTCGCTCAAGCGGAGGAACTCCTGGAAGCCGAGGACCCCGAGTTGGTGGAACTGGCTGCCGAGGAGATCGACCGGCTCCGCGAGTACCGCGAGACCATTTACCAGGAGCTGCGGCGTCGTCTCGTCCCGCGCGATCCGAACGACGAGAAAGACGTCATCGTGGAAATCCGAGCGGGTACTGGAGGCGAAGAGGCTGCGCTCTTCGCGGCCGATCTCTTCCGCATGTATACCCGCTACGCGGAGCGACAGGGTTGGAAGGTGGAGGTTCTCTCCAGTAGCCCGACCGAACTCGGAGGATTCAAGGAGATCATCTTCGAGGTGCGGGGCAAGGGGGCCTACAGCCACTTCAAGCACGAGAGCGGTGTCCACCGCGTGCAGCGTGTCCCCATCACCGAATCGTCCGGCCGCATCCATACCTCGACGGCGACCGTCGCCGTGCTTCCAGAAGCAGACGAGGTCGACGTGCACATCGACGAGGACGACCTGCGCATCGAGGTCTTCCGGTCCAGTGGACACGGTGGACAGAGCGTCAATACGACCGACTCAGCCGTGCGGATCACGCATCTTCCGACTGGAATCGTCGTGAGCTGCCAAGACGAGCGGTCGCAGCTCAAGAACCGTCTCAAGGCGATGGCGGTCCTCCGGGCACGGCTCTACGAACTCCAGCGACGCAAGCTCGAAGAAGAGCGGACCGGGCTGCGCCGGCAGCAGGTCGGCACGGGTGAACGAGCGGAAAAGATCCGCACCTACAACTTCCCCCAAGACCGTGTGACCGATCATCGACTCAAGCTGACGGTCAACAACCTGCCAGCCGTACTGGACGGTGAGATCGATATCTTCGTTCAAGAGCTGCAAGCGCTGGAAGTGGCCGAGCGCCTGCGAGCAGCTGGCATCGACTGAGCGGGCCGTGCTCACGTTGCGCGACGTCTTGCGCCGAGCGACCGAGCGGCTGCGCCAGGGCGGCAGTCCGACGCCGCGGCTGGACGCCGAAGTGCTCCTCTGCCATGTGCTCGGTATCGACCGTGCCGAGCTCTACCGCCGACTTCCGGAGAAGCCACCGGGTACTTTAGAACGTTTTTGGGAACTCGTTGCCCGGCGGGAACGTGGCGAGCCGGTCGCCTACCTGACCGGCCATCGCGAGTTCTACGGCCTCGATTTTCTCGTCACACCGGCGACGCTGATCCCTCGTCCGGAGACAGAGTTCCTCGTCACCTGGGCAGCCGAGCGATTGCGCGCCCGGCACGACGAGCCCCGCTGTGTCGACGTCGGAACCGGCTGCGGGGCAATCATCGTCTCGCTCGCCGTGACGCTGGGGAGACAACATCCAGCATTGCTCGTCGGCAGCGACCGCTCGCTGGCAGCCCTCCAGGTGGCTCGCGCCAATCGCGAGCGACTGGCGCCCGGACGAGTACATCTCGTGTGTGGCGATCTCTTGAGCTGGTGTCGGGGACCGCTCGATGTGGTGGTCGCCAATCTCCCGTATCTTCGCCCAGACCAGTGGCACCCCGGTCTCGCGTGGGAGCCCGCGGAAGCACTCTTCGCCCCGGAAGAGGGATTCGGCTGGTATGCTCGTCTGCTCCCGCAAGTCGCCACACTGCTGCGCTCCGGCGGCGGTTGCATCATCGAGATCGATCCCGCACAAACAGAGCGGGCGCTCGCGACAGCCCGCTCCCTCTTTCCGCACGGAAGGATCGCGATACGACCCGACCTCGCTGGCTTGTCTCGCTACCTCACCATCGAGTTGCCCGATCCCACCTGATCGGGCAGCCTACCGAGGCGGAGACTACGCCTTGCGAGCCTCTTTGTAGAGTGTCCGGAGGCAGCGTGTGCAGATGCGCATACGCTTCGGGACACCGTTCAGGATGACCGTCACCCGCTGGACGTTCGGCTTGAACTTCCGGTTCGTCTTCCGGTTGGAGTGGCTGACGTTATGGCCGAACATCGGCTTCTTGCCACAGAGTTCGCACATCGCCATGGTCGTCGCTCCGTCGCTCTTGTGCGAAGCCGCACTCGTTTTCCACTGAATGACTAGCCTAGCACGCTGCGAGTACACGTGCAATCCGCGAAGCGCTCTCTGCGGGCACTCGATTCTTCCTGGAACGCACGGCTTTCCAACCCGTCGGGCGGGTGGATAGGCGAGGTATCTCGACGACGGACCGTCCTGAACACACACTCTATACTCACCGTGGGAGGAATGGGGAGCAGTGGCAGGATCGCGCTTCGATGTGTTACTCGACGGTGCCTTCATCGCCCAACCACGAACCGGCAGCGGCCAGTACACGCTCGCGCTCTGGCGCGAACTGGCTCGACGTGATGATCCGGTCGTGACCCTCGCGCTCCCGGCGCAGCCACTCGCGGAACTGGCTGACTCGGCACGGGTGCTGGTCCTCGTCCCACCCACTCGTTGGCCGAGAAAGGTGCGCAAGCTCTGGTGGGAGCAACGCGGCATTCCTGAACTCGCTCGCGCAGCCCAGCCACGACTCGTGCACATCCCCTACTTCGCGGCACCGCTGCGCCTGTCGACCCCTTTCGTCGTCACCGTCCACGACGTGATCCCACTCGTTCTGCCGGAATATCGGGCCTCGTTGGCCGTGCGTCTCTACACCGCGCTGATGCGCCGCACCGTGCGACGAGCACAGCTCGTCCTGACCGATTCCGAGTGGTCCCGCCAGGATATCGTTCGCGTGCTCGGCTATCCGGCCGAGCGGATTCGGGTGGTTCCCCTCGGAGTCGAGGAGCGCTTCGCACCCGCCCCTGAACCGGACGCGACGCATGCACTGGCTCAGAAGTGGGGGATCACCGGGCCGGTGGTTCTCAATCTGGGCGGCTTCGACGTCCGAAAAAACCTCCCGCTCCTGATCCGCGCCTTCGCCCGTGCCCTACCCCGACTCCCCGCTGGTACCCGGTTGGTCATTCCGGGTCAGCCGCACAGTGCGAATCCGCGCCTCTACCCACCGCTAGCACCGCTCATTCGCGAACTCGGTTTGGAGCAGCATGTTCTCCTGCCTGGTCCGGTCAGCGAGGAGGACAAACTTCTCTGGTATCGACTGGCGAGCGTGTACGCCTACCCCTCTCGCTACGAGGGGTTCGGGCTGTCACCGCTCGAAGCGATGGCGTGTGGCACTCCGGTCATCGCGGCTCGCTGCACGAGCTTGCCAGAAGTTGTGGGAGAAGCTGGAATCCTCGTCGAACCGGAGGAGGAAGCCTTCGCGGAGGCGCTCGTGCGCGTCTTGACCGATGCGGAACTCCGCTGCACGCTGCGCGAGCGGGGTCTCGTGCGAGCCAGGATGTTCAGCTGGCAACGGACAGCTGAGCGGACCGTCGCGGTCTACCGCGAGGCGATCGCAGAGGCTGGTGAGAACGACTTGCGAGCAGTGGTCGGGAAACGATGCGGATCCTGATGGTCTCGAAGGCCCTGGTCAACGGCATGTACCAGCGCAAGCTCGAGGAGTTGGCGCGCCTGCCCGGCGTCGAACTCCTCGCTGTCGTACCGCCAGCCTGGCACGAAAGTCGGGTCGGTGTCCTCCAGCTGGAACGACGCTTCGTCGAAGGCTATCAGCTCGCGGTCGAGCCGATGTGGTTCAACGGTCATCATCACATCCATCTCTATCCGGGTCTGGGCAAGCAGATCGCCCGCTTTCGTCCCGAGATCCTGCATATCGACGAGGAACCGTACAACCTGGTGACCGCGCACGCCGCTCTACTCGGGCGGCGTTACGGAGCCCGCATTCTCTTCTTTACCTGGCAGAATCTCTATCGCCGTTACCCTCCACCGTTCTCTTGGTTCGAGTGGCTGAATTACCGGCTCGCCAGCATGGCGGTAGCAGGCAACCAGGAAGCTGCCGCAGTGCTCCGGCGCAAGGGATACCGGGGGCCGCTCGCGGTCATCCCACAGTTCGGAGTCGATCCCGACCTCTTTCGTCCCCTGTCGGTACCACGGGCTGACGTCCCCACGCTCGGGTTCGTTGGCCGGCTGGTACCGGAAAAGGGGGCTGACCTCGTCATCCGGGCGCTGGCCCGCTTGCCTGTCCGGGTCCAGCTGGAGATCGTCGGTGAGGGAACCGAGCGGACGCGGCTCGAGCTGCTGGCCGCGCAGCTCGGCGTGCGCGACCGCGTCATCTTCCGCGGTAGCGTGCCAGCCGCACTGATGCCGGAAGCGCTCAACCGCTTCGACCTCCTGGTGGTGCCCTCGCGAACGCGCCGCAACTGGAAGGAACAGTTCGGACGAGTGATCATCGAGGCGATGGCCTGTGGAGTGCCGGTCGTCGGTTCGTCCTCCGGCGAAATTCCGTATGTCATCGGCGACCCGAGCTTGATCTTCCCGGAGGACGACGTCGAGGCGCTGGCACGCCTGCTCGGCACCTTGCTGGCGAACCCGGAGCGGTTGCGCGAACTCGGGGAAGCAGGTCGGCGGCGTGTCCTCGCGCACTACACGCAGCGGCGCATCGCCGAGCAGTACTATGCGGTGTACCAAGCGATGCTGGCCGCGTCACGTTCCCGGCACTCGACTCTAGAAAGGATTTGAGGGACCGTGGGACGCAAAGAGCGACGCGAGCCGCGGATGGCGGCACGATTGCTGGAACCTGGCCCGGTCGTTCTCGTCACCACACAGTACCGGGCACAGCCGAACGTGATGACCGCGGCATGGGTCATACCGCTGAGTCTCGATCCACCGCGCATCGGCCTGGCCGTCCACCCCAGCCGATTGACGCACGAACTCCTCAGCAAGGGCGAATTCTTCGCCCTGAACATCGTGACGATCGAGTATCTACCCGCTCTCCACCTCTGCGGCCTCCTCTCCGGCCGCGACGCGGACAAATTCGCCCGCGCACAGCTCCATCCGACCGACGGACTCGAGACCGACACTCCGGTGCTGGAGGAAGCGATCGCCCAGATCGAATGCGGGCTCGCAGCACGACTGAGCCTCGGCGATCACGATCTCTTCGTCGGCGAAGTCCTGGCCGTCGCAGCGGACAACGAACTTTTCGGTGACCGTTGGCTCCAGTTGGAAGAAGCCCCGCTCGCCCATCACGTCGGCGGAGAATGGTACGCCGCACTGACTCGCGTTTATCGCGCGCGACTGCCCGACGAAGAGGAAACCGAAGCGGAGGATCACGAAGCGAGCGGCCGATAGACCTCCCCTGGTGGTAAGCGCAAGCCACTTCCGCTGCGCCGCACCAACTCGTCGACCGCTTTCCGAACTTTGGGCGTCACGACGCTGAGTGCCTCGCTCAGAACGACCCGCAGTCGCCCGGCATCGAGCGGCCGAGCAGCGACCAGTTCGGCCGCGATCTCGGCTGCGCGGCCAGCCAGTTCCTCGGGAAGCACGTGCAACAAGCTGGCGACGGGACGCAGGACATCACCCGGTAGCTCTGGCGCAACGACCAGCAGGTGACTCACGAATGGTTGCCCGGTCAGGACGAACCAGGCACGTCCCAGATCATGGTAACGCTCGTCGAGTGGGCCGAGCGCCGCCTCGTCCTCGTGGACCCGCAGAACCGGCAGCGCAGCGACGCCCTGTTCGCCATCCCAGGCTCGGACCCGCAGACCGAAGAACGGCTCGATGGTGGCACGGGCCAGCGCGCGACTGGCGGGCCGACAGCGCTCGCTCACGACGACCGCCTCGACGATCCGGTCAGGCCGATCCGGGGTCTCCAGCGCCACGACACTCGCGTGCTCCGCGACGAGCGCCAGGTCAGTCGCGAGAGCGAAGGCTGGAACGAGCGCCAATGCCTCGATCGTATCGAGGAGCGCTAGCCCTGGCGAACTCCGCACGGTCGCGGCGGTGAGATCGCGCTGTTGGCGGAGTTCCCAACCCATCTGCTCCAGCACTGGGCCGAGAAAGGGCGCGAGCACGCGCCCGAGAAGGCTCTCGTCGAGCCAGAAAACCGGCGCCGGCATCACTGTCGTTCCTTTCAGCTCACGTCGGCGACGCTGCGTGTCCAGAGAGCACGGACCAACTCGGCCAAGGCAGCATGCTCGGGTGCGGAGAGCAACGGATCCAAGCGCAAAAGATCCTCGGCAGTCCGGCGAGCGGCTTGGAGCGTGGACAGATCGGCCAGCGAGGCGAAGCGGAGATTGGGAAGACCGCTCTGACGGGTCCCCAGGAACTCGCCAGGGCCGCGCAGCTCGAGGTCGATCTCGGCGAGCCGGAAACCATCGGTCGTGCTGGCGACCGCCTCCAAGCGCTGACGCGCGGTCTCCGTGCTGGCATCGGAAACGAGCAGACAGTACGACGGCGCAGAACCGCGACCGACGCGACCGCGGAACTGGTGCAACTGCGCGAGCCCGAACCGCTCGGCTCCCTCGATCAGGATGACCGTCGCATTGGGGATATCGATCCCGACTTCCACGACAGCAGTCGAAACGAGGATATGGAGCTCACCGTCGCGGAAACGCGTCATCACGTCCTCTTTTTCCCGAGGGCTCATGCGGCCATGCAAGAGGCCGAGCCGCAAATCGGGGAAGACCTCACGCTGCAAACGCTCGTACTCGGCCGTCGCGGCGCGTGCCTCGATCGCCTCCGACTCCTCCACCAGTGGGCAAATGATGAAAGCCTGATGCCCTTTCTCGATTTCGCGACGGACGAACTCGTAGGCCTGCGTACGCTTCCGTCCCGGCACGACGTAGGTCTTGACCGGCTGGCGCCCAGGCGGCAACTCGTCGATGATGGAAAGGTCGAGATCGCCGTGCAGGACCAGTGCCAAACTGCGGGGAATCGGTGTGGCGGTCATCACCAGCACGTGCGGGTTTTCCCCTTTGCTCCGCAGGGCGTGGCGCTGCAGGACACCGAAGCGGTGCTGCTCGTCGATGACGGCCAGCGCGAGCCGCCGGAACTGGACACGCTCCTCGAGGAGCGCGTGCGTCCCGACGATGATGCCGATCGTCCCGCTGACGAGTCCCGCGAGGATCGATCCACGATCGCGCTCCGGCGTGCTTCCGGTGAGCAGCGCGACCGATGGCCGTTCCCCGCCAGGCACGGCAGCGTAGAGACGGGTCAAGGTCCGGTAGTGCTGTTCAGCCAAGATCTCGGTCGGGGCCAGAATGGCTGCCTGATAGCCGGCACGGTGGACCAGCAAGGCTGCGGCCGCCGCGACCACCGTCTTGCCGGAGCCGACGTCGCCCTGCAGGAGACGACTCATCGGGTGCGGCTCGGAGAGATCTCCCAGGATTTCCTCCAGCGCGCGTCGCTGCGCTCCGGTCAGCCGGAACGGGAGGGACGCGAGGAAGGTCTCCAGGAAGTCCCGGTCGATCGGGATGGCGATGCCCGCTTGGGCATGCCAGGCGAGTCGACGCTGAACGAGACCGAGTTGCAAGACGAGGAACTCGTCGAAGGCCAAGCGCCGTCGGGCTCGCTCGGCTGCCGCGAGCGTCTCCGGATAGTGCAGCTGCTCGAGTGCCCAGGCGAGCGAGGGAAGCTGGTTCCGCTCGCGCAACGCTGGCGGCAGAGGGTCCTCGAGACGCGGCAGCGCCAGGTCGAGCGCCGCCCGCGTCAGCTGGCGCACCTGGCGCTGATACAGCCCCTGAGTGAGCGGGTAGACCGGAACGATGCGCCCGGTCTGGAGCAACTCGGCCTCGGCCGGCTCCCACTCCGGATTGCGGAAGCGGACGTACGGACCATTCCCCTCGAGCCGCCCGCTGACCGCGATCCGCTGCCCCACCACCAGCTGGCGCGCGATGTAGGGGTTGAACCAGATGACCGGGATCGTCCCCGTCTCGTCGCGCAGCTGAACACTGACATAGCGACGGCCACCCGTCGTCTCCCGTGTCTCGATCTGGACCACCTCGCCGATGACGGAGCACGTCACCTCTTCACCGGGGCGGACGAGGCGTCCGAGCCGTCCGATCGGCACGACCTGGGTGTAATCGAGATAGCGACGGGGCACGAGAAAGAGGAGGTCGCGGACCGTGGTGACGCCGAGCGCTTCCAGTTGGCGCGCCCGCTGACTGCCGACGCCGGGCAGCACGGTCACCGGGTCATCGGGCTCCACCGCCCTGTCGACCCGAACAGGCGCGGTGCGTGCTGCTGGTCGCGGGCGAGCCGGCCGACGCGCTTGTTCGGCTGGCAGGCTCGCCCTGCCGTCCAACACAGCCAGTGCTTTTTCGACCAGCTCCGCCCGAGCAGTCGGCGAGCGATCGGCGTAACCGCGGAGGAGCGTTGCCAACTGCTGGAGTCGCGCTTTCTGGCTCGGGAACTCGGCCAGCCAGCCCGGAAGATTGCGTGCGACCAATCGTTCCAGTCCACCGGCGGCAGCGGTATCCTGAAACCCTTTGCGCTTTTCCAGCTCGAGGATGCGCCGGAGCAACTGGAAGGGATCCTGGCTCGTGCCGGTCGTCATCGATACTGGTTACCTCTCTGCGGCATCGACCCCAGTACTCAAGTCAAGCCTTCCACCAGCGTGACGTCAAGGCGAAGGGTGTGCGCGCGGCGGCGCTGCGGTTCCTCCGCTCTTTCGGCTCCCGTCAAGAGGAAGCCTGCACCTCTCCCACGAGAGCCGCGCCTCGGAATTGGGCGTCACGAAGATGCTATCCCTCGGGGCCGGGCGAGGCGGGAGCCAATGGAGAGCAGTCATCATGCGTGTCCGCTTGACAGCCCCAGCAGCGTGCGGCAGGCTGGTACGTGGGTGAAACGTCTCGGATGGGAGGAACGGGCGATGGGCGAGATTCTACCGATCAGCGCTGGGATCCTCGTCGGGCTGATCTGCTGGCGTATCGCGTCGGTCCGGCTGCGCACGGCCGCACTGGTCGTCCTGAGCGTCCTCTTCGGAGCATTGGCGAGCTTGGTCAATGGAGAACTGGCTCTGAGCTGGGGCTTTCTCCTGATCGATATCCCCCTCGTCTTTCTCGTCGCAGTGGGCACGAGTTTGCTCGTCTCTCGGTTGGTGAGCGCGCGGCAGGCAGCCCGGCGCTGAGCGATGACGCTATCGAAAGAGCGCCGCGCGGGCGAATCGCTCGCCGGCGCTCTCGCCGTGCGGGGAGGGAACGGTGGACGAAGAGCGACACTGGTCCTGGTGGCAGCGCGCGGTCATCTATCACATCTATCCGCGCTCGTTCGCCGATTCCAATGGTGACGGCGTGGGTGATCTCGAAGGGATCCGCCGCAAGCTCGATTACCTGACCTGGCTGGGAGTCGATGCACTCTGGCTCTCGCCCATCTTCCGTTCCCCGATGGCCGACTTCGGGTACGACATCAGTGACTATCTGGACGTCGATCCTACTTTCGGCACACTCGAAGACCTCGACCGGCTGATCGCCGATGCTCATGCCCGCGGGATCCGGGTCATCCTCGACTTCGTCCCCAATCACACCTCCGACCAGCACCCCTGGTTCGTCGAGTCACGCAGTGATCGCGACAATGCGCGCCGCGACTGGTACATCTGGGCCGATCCGGCTCCCGATGGCGGACCACCGAACAACTGGCGCAGCGTTTTTGGCGGTTCGGCGTGGGAATTTGACCCGGCGACCGGACAGTACTATCTCCACACCTTCCTCAAGGAACAGCCGGACTTGAACTGGCGCAACCCGGAGGTGCAGGCAGCTATGCTCGACGTCCTGCGCTTCTGGTTCGCGCGGGGGGTCGATGGCTTCCGCCTGGATGCGATCTGGTACCTGATCAAGGACGCCGAGCTGCGCGACAATCCGATCGACCCGGATTACACACCGGATCAACCTGCCTACCGAGAACTCTTGCCTGTCTACACCAGCGACCGGCCGGAGGTCCACGACATCCTGGCTCGCATGCGTCAGGTAGCCGACGCATTCGGGGAACGCCTGCTGATCGGCGAGATCTATCTCCCGATCGGTCGCTTGGTCACGTACTACGGATGCCGGCACCGCCGCGAGCTTCATCTCCCCTTCAATTTCCAGCTGATGCTGGTGCCCTGGGAAGCGCAGCGGATCGCTGCCGCTATCGATACCTACGAAGCGCTACTCGGTCCGGACGATTGGCCGAACTGGGTGCTGAGCAACCATGATCGCCCGCGCGTCGCCACCCGCATCGGCGAGGAACAGGCGCGGGTCGCCGCGATGCTCCTCCTGACCCTGCGCGGGACACCGACCGTCTACTATGGGGACGAACTCGGCCTCGCCGACGTTCCTATCCCGCCGGATCGTCGCCGCGACCCCCTGGAGCACACGATCGGCCCTGGAGCCGGGCGTGACCCCTGCCGAACACCGATGCCGTGGGACACCAGCCCATACGCCGGCTTTTCCACGGTCGAACCCTGGCTTCCCCTCAACCCTGACTACCCGAAGAGGAACGTCGCAGTCCAGCGCGATGATCCGCGGTCGATGCTCTCGCTCTATCGCCACCTGCTGATCTTGCGTCGCGCCGAGCCAGCGCTGGCGATCGGCAGCTACCGCCCAGTCTCAGCGACCAGCGACCTCCTGGTCTACCTCCGCGAGGCAGCTGGTCGGCGCCTGCTGGTCGCGCTCGACTTCGGCGGTCGCGAGCAGGTGTTCACGACGAGTCGCTTCGCCTTGCACGGACGGATCCTCCTCTCGACCTACCTGGACCGCGCGGGCGAGATCGTTTCCGGTAGCCTGTACCTGCGACCGAACGAGGGCTGTATCGTCGCACTGGCAGCGCATTGAGCGAAACAGAATGAGGTATTCCTCCGTTTTTCTCTGCGCGACCTCTTCGGCTCGGGTATCTCGGCGACCCGCTTCTCCAGCGCAGGAGCAGACAACGGCCCAGCAGTTACGGGGGGAGCGAAGCTGGTCATCTCGAACCCCACGCAATGCGGGCAGAGAACTTGTAAGCAGTTGCGGTCAGTCACGGTCGCACGCAATCCTGTGCGACGGGATCTCGAGAGACTGTCCGGCGCGTTCGGAACACCGTACAGGATCGGCTCGGACGATGAGCATCTGATCGTGCGCTTGCGCGGGATAGGACCGTGGGCTATACTCCGGACGCTCGTGGGGAGTAGCCTCCCAGCGGACGGCGCTGGGGCGCTCGGCCGTCAGCACAGGGAACACCCTCGGCCGAGCGAGACCGAGAGGCGAGACCACGACGGGTCAGTCGATCCGTCTGGCTCGCCTCTCGGTCTCGTTTGAGACCGACTCGGCGAGCCGAGCGGGCAACAGGTGGAGGTGTGCAACGAATGGTCGATGTGCCGCTTTGGGGCTGGATCGCTTTTCTCGCACTCATCCTCGGGCTCTTGACCCTCGACCTGGGCGTGTTCCATCGCAAGGCGCACGTGGTCGAGATGAAGGAAGCCGGGCTCTGGGTCACCTTCTGGGTGAGCCTCTCGTTGCTGTTCGGGGTCTTCCTCTGGTGGTGGGCTGGTCAAGAAGCTGGGCTCCAGTACTTCACCGGGTATCTCATCGAGTTGTCGCTTTCGGCCGACAACATGTTCGTCTTCGTCCTGATTTTCACGGCCTTCGCCGTCCCCGCGCAGTACCAGCATCGGGTGCTCTACTATGGCATCCTCGGTGCGCTGATCATGCGCGGCCTGATGATCCTCGGCGGTGCCTGGCTCATCAGCCAGTTCCACTGGATTCTCTACATTTTCGGCGCCTTCCTCGTCTTCACTGGTATCCGCATGCTACTCGAAAAAGAAGAGCGTGAAGTCGACGTCGAGAACAATATCGCCATCCGACTCGTTTCGCGCGTCGCCCCGATCGTCCCGCGTTACTTCGAGCAACGCTTCTTCGTGCGCATCGACGGCAAGCGCTACGCAACGCCGCTGATCGTCGTGCTCGTGCTCGTCGAGATCACCGACCTCATGTTCGCCATCGACTCGATCCCAGCGATCTTCGCGGTGACGCGGGAGCCCTTCATCGTCTTCTCCTCCAACGTCTTCGCCATTCTCGGCCTGCGCTCGATGTATTTCCTCTTGGCCGGATTGGTTCGGCGCCTGGCCTACTTGCGATACGGGTTGGCCTTCATCCTGAGCTATATCGGCGTCAAGATGCTGATCCAGGACTTCTACAAGATTCCGACGGTACTGTCGCTAGGTATCGTGATCGTGACGCTCGCCATCAGCGTCGTCGTCTCGCTCGTGCTCGCCGAACGGCGGACGGTGCGACAGCCGGTCGAAGTGCCGCCGCCACGCGACTGAATCAGCTCGCTTTGCTGTCCAGTTTCTGTCGACGGGAGGGAGTTCGACTGTGCCGACATTGATCGTGCCGCTCGAGTACGACCGCACCAAGCCTCAACCGCACGGAGTGAGCGAGCGCGTGCTGCCCTGGGCCCGCGCTCTGGCTGGTCGCCTCGAACCCTCGCTCGTACTCGTCTCGGTCCTCGATGTTCCGGCGGGATTACGCTCACTGCAGGAGCAGGAACTGCTGCGCGCGCTGCTCGAAGACTGGCGAGCCGAGTGCCGCAGCTACCTCGAGGAAGTCGCACGAACCTTCCCGGGTGGTCGTTCCGCCCGCATCCTCGTCGAAGAAGGTGATCCTGCCCTGGTCCTCACGCGGCTCGCGGCCGAGGTACCCGATCCACTCCTCGTGATGGCTGCGCATGCCCGGGCAGGCTGGCGCCGGCTGGTGCTCGGCTCGGTCACGGCTCAAGTCATCGGCAGTGGTGTGGCGCCGGTCTTCGTCGTCCCGGCTCACCTTCCACCGCCGGTCGAAGAACCGGTGCTCGACCGCGCCCTCGTCCCGCTCGATGGTTCTCGACTCGCCGAGGCGGCGCTCGCTCTCCTGCCGGTGCTCGGCACGAAAGGCTGGGAAGTTCTGCTCCTCCACGTGCGCGAGAGCCGCGCCCGGCGCATCGAGGCCGACGTGCTCGGCGACGATCCAGAAGCCTACCTCCGTGAACTCGCCGATCGCCTGACGGCTCAGGGATACCGGACACAGTGGCTCGTGGCCGACGGACGACCAGCGCAGGTGATCGTCGAAACCGCACGAGCCCGATCCGTCGACCTGATCGCCATGGTGACACACGGCTGGACAGGCCTCCGTGACGTGCTGATGGGCTCCACCGCCGAGCAGGTCTTGGCGCACGCCCCGGTTCCTGTCCTGGTGCGCCGACCGGCACCGTTCAGTCCCGGAGGTGGTACGGGACCATCGTGATGACGACATCAGGAATTTGCGCGAGCGCTCGCCGCAGACGCCAAGCAGTCTGGGTGTGCAACAGGCGTTCCCACCAGTGCACAGGGACGAACTCCGGAATGACCACAGTGACGAGCGGTCCTCCCTTTTCGCGGTGAAGTTTCTCGATGACTGCCACCAGCGGCCCGAGCAGCTCGCGGTAGGGTGAATCGACGATGACGAGGGGAATCGTCAAACCGGTCTCGCGCCAGCGTTGCTGGAGCGTCTGGCCCGTTTCCGGCTCGGTCGCCACATGGACAGCAGTCACGTCGTCGGCGATCACCCGAGCATAGGCCAGCGCGGTCAGCGAAGCACGATTGAGCGAGGCGATCGGGACGACCGCTACGCTCCGGCGCGGGAGGAGACGCAGCCGGTGCCGCGCTTCCTCGCTCGAGATGCGCAATTGATCAGTGACAGAAACGTCATGTCGGTGGATCGCGAGCATCATCCCGATCAGGAATGGGATCAGGAGAATGACGATCCAGGCTCCGTGGGTGAACTTGGTGACGATCACCACCACGGTCACGATGCCGGTCACGACAGCGCCGACGGCATTGATGACGAAACTGTGCCACGGGACGCGACGCAGCTCTCCCTGGGCACTGCGCCACCAATGAACCACCATACTCGTCTGGGAGAGCGTGAATGCCGTGAAAACGCCGACCGCGTACAGCGGGATGAGCGCTGCGACACTGGCATGACGGACGATCACCAGGAGAATCGTCAGCGCGCCGAGCGTCGGGATACCGGTCGAGAACGCGAGACGATCCCCCTGAAAGCGAAACTGACGGGGCAAGAAGCGGTCGCGCGCGAGGAAGTAGCCCAGACGCGGGAAATCAGCGAACGCCGTGTTCGCCTCCAGGAACAGGATCGATGCGGTCACCGCTTGGATCACGTAGTAGAACGGCGAGCCATTGACCAGCGTGCGAGCGAGCTGGGAAACGATCGTCTCGCGCTCGTTCGGGATCAGGTGGAAGTGATTGCTGAGGAATGTGATCCCGCTGAACAGGAAGGCGAGGATCAGCCCCATCGCGAGAAGCGTGGTTCGGGCGTTGTCGGCTTGCGGCTCCTTGAAGGCCGGAACCCCATCAGCGATCGCTTCGACGCCGGTCAGTGCCGTGCTCCCGGAGGCGAAGGCACGCAAGATGAGGAAGAACGTGAGTGGGCTACTCGGCGGTGGTACCTCGGCATGGACCGGGTGCGGTCGGGGCCCGATACCAGCCAGTGAAGCAAGCCCGAGGAGGACCAGTGCGCCCAGACTGACGATGAAAGCATAGGTGGGAAGCATGAAGATGGTCGCGCCTCTCGCGAACGCCACGCAAGTTGGCGACAGTGAGCAGAACGATAGCAGCGACGGCCAGCTCGACCTGGTACGGATAGAGCGAGGGGAAAGCCGAAGCCATCGCGGCGACACCTGCCGAAATACTGACCGCGACCGTGAGGACGTAATCGCTCAGCAGCGCTCTAGCTGCCAACAAGCCAGGAGCGATACCGAGATTGTCCTTGGTGACGATGTATGTCCCACCCCCGTGCGGATAGGCGCGGATCGTTTGACGGTAGGAGAAGCCGACGATCGCCAGCAGAAGCACGATCGCCAGTCCGTTCGGCAGAACGAAGGCATAGGCCGCTGTTCCGGCCAGGACGAGAACGCGCAAGATCTCTTCGGTCGCGTAGGCGGTCGAGGAGAGCGCGTCCGACGAGAAAACGGCCAGCGCTTTTGCCTTCCCGATCCGCTCGTGGGCTGCTTCGGCAGTGCGGAGCGGCCGACCGATCAGCGCGCGCCGCAATTGCACCCACGCCTTGCCCCAAACGCTCGCTGGTTCCACCAGCTCGGCTACGAAACGTCCAGGCTCGACTTCCCGGAGAGGAAAGTCGCTCGAGGCAACGTGCCGGATAAAGCGATCTCCTGGATGAGCACCGGGGATGCTCGTTCTCTTGCGGCTCGACGAACTCGCCTCGCCCGTTTCCATGGCTCAACCTCGGGGGATAGCAGCCCGTCGCCCTGCTCCACACCAGTGCCTGGAGTATACGCCCCGGCCAGCGATCGGCGAGGGGGACCGATCGAGCGGTGGTACCCTTAACCTGACTATAAAGGCGCACTTGCGCTGCGAGGTGCTGTGATGCTCCTACCGCTGCTCCATACGTGTCCGACCTG